>NZ_CDWWXB010000023.1:5123-24633 GCF_977971855.1 Frankia sp. CoWAU3
GCGCTGACCGTGCTGGTCGTCGTCGGTCTCACCCTCACGGCCTTCGCCGGCCTACCGCCCTGGGCAGGCGCCTGTTGGACGCTGGGCACCGCGGCCACGGCCGGATGGATCGCGCTGCGCAGGCGGGGTCCATCCGCGTGGGGATTGCCCGATTCCGGGATGAAGGGCCGGCCGTCCGGTGGTCTCGAGGCGGGAGACCCGGGAGAGGCGGGAGATCCGGGAGAGGCTGCCGATCCCGCCTACGCGGCCGATGAGCCGGTCCTACGCGGTCGGATGATCCCGAACCTCGCCGATCAGGACGATCTGGTGCAGTCGCTGACCATCGCCTCCTATGCCCTGCAGATGGGCGATCCAGGACGGGCCCGTCAGGCGGTCGAGGTAGCCTTGTCCCGTTCCCGGGCCACCCTCGATCTGCTACTGCGGGAGAATGCCGGCCGCGGGCTCGTGCGCCCGGGCCCGGCCGCCGGTCCGGGCCGGGCCGGGCCGAGTCGGGCCGGGCCGACCGCCGCCTGAACGGCCGGTCCGGCTCTCCGCCAGGCCTCGATCAGCTGGGGGCGCCCACGACGAGCGACCCAGCATCCCACGCCGGACGCCGCGGGGTCCTTCCGCTCCAGAGACAAGCTGGCGGACCAGTGGCACCGGATCTCTGGCGGGTCAGGCGCTCGGGGGTTCCGCCGAGGGCACGGACTCCAGCGACTCTGCCGGCTTGGACACCGGCCGGGAGGCCCGCCGTCGTCGGCCCCGGGCCGGTTTGCCCGCAGTGGACAAGGCGTTGTCCGCGGTCGCGAGGCTGTCGGGATCATCGGAGTTGGCGTACACCGGCGGCAGGGGCTCCTCGAAGCCGCCCGCGCCGGAGCCACCGCCAGCGGGCACATGCCCGTTCGACCCAGCTGGGGAACCGACTGCCCCGAGTCCCGGGGCGGCGGCAGCTGCGGCCCCGCCCGCCGGCCCCGCCGCGCTGTCGGCCGCATGCGCGGGCTCGGGCGCGAGCACCGTATCCGCGGCGGTGACGCCCGCGGTGGCTATCGCACCCTCGCCGGCCGTCACGGCGACGTTCTCCGCGGCGTCGGGCGTCGGTGATGCGGCAGATTCGATGGATCCGATGGATCCGATGGGTTCGCCAGGTCCGCCGGACGCCTCGGATTCGGATGCGGACGTGGGCTCGGCCAACGCGACGACGATGATCGCGGGGCTGTCGACGGCGCTCGTGGACGAGGCGCTCGTGGACGAGGAGCGGACCCGACGACCGGACCCGGACCCCTCAGTCGGCGCGGGCACCGCCACCGGAGTCGGCTGACCGGCACCGGACACGATGGTCCCGCTCGGCACGCCGGCTGCGGCGTGTGCACCGCTGCCGCCGTCGAGGTGGATGACCACCCCGCGGCCGTTGCAGTGCACGCACGGCTCGCTGTACGCCTCCAGCAGGCCCTGCCCCACCCGCTTGCGGGTCATCTGGACCAGCCCGAGGCTGGTCACCTCGGCGACCTGGTGCCGGGTACGGTCCCGGCCAAGGCACTCGGTGAGCCGGCGCAGGACCAGTTCTCGGTTGCTCTCCAGAACCATGTCGATGAAGTCGATGACAATGATGCCACCGATATCCCGCAGCCGCAGCTGACGGACGATCTCCTCGGCGGCTTCCAGGTTGTTCTTGGTGACCGTCTCCTCGAGGTTGCCGCCCTTGCCGGTGAACTTGCCCGTGTTGACGTCGATGACCGTCATCGCCTCGGTCCGGTCGATGACGAGCGATCCGCCCGAGGGCAGCCAGACCTTGCGGTCGAGGGCCTTGGCGAGCTGCTCGTCTACCCGGTACTCGGCGAAGACGTCACCGGTTCCGGTGTAGCGGCGGATCCGCGACCGCAGATCGGGAGCCACTGTGTCGATGTACTCCTCGATCGTGATGGCCTCACCCGAGCCCTGGACGACCAGCTCGGTGAAGTCCTCGTTGAAGATGTCCCGGATCACCCGGACGACCAGGTCCGGCTCGCCGTAGAGCAGCGAGGGCGCCGACGCCTTCTTCGCCTTGCGCTCGATGTCCTCCCATTGGGCGGCGAGCCGCTCGATGTCGCGTTCCAGCTCGGCCTCGCTGGCACCCTCGGCTGCGGTGCGCACGATGACCCCGCCGTCCTCGGGCGTGATTTTCTTCAGGATGCTCTTGAGCCGCGCTCGTTCGGTGTCCGGCAACTTGCGGCTGATCCCGGCGTTCTGTCCGTCCGGGACGAACACCAGGTACCGCCCCGGCAGACTGATCTGGCTGGTGAGCCGCGCGCCCTTGTGCCCGATCGGATCCTTGGACACCTGGACCAGGACCGACTGACCGGACTTGAGCACCTGCTCGATCTTGCGAGGCCGACCGTCCAGCCCGGATGCGTCGTAGTTGACCTCGCCGGCATAGAGGACGGCATTGCGTCCCTTGCCGATGTCGACGAAGGCCGCCTCCATGCTGGCCAGCACGTTCTGTACTCGGCCGAGGTAGACGTTGCCCGCATAGGACGACGAGCTCGCCCGGGTCACGAAGTGCTCGACGAGTACCCCGTCCTCCAGCACGGCGATCTGGGTGCGCTCCCCGGCGTGGCGGACGACCATCCGGCGTTCGACCGACTCCCGCCGGGCCAGGAACTCCGCCTCGGTGACGATCGGTGGCCGACGCCGACCACTGTCGCGGCCCTCCCGGCGCCGCTGACGCTTGGCCTCCAGACGGGTGGACCCGCTCAGCCCCCGGACCAGGTCCTCGTCCTTGCGGGTCTCCCGGACGTGGACGACCGTGTTCGGCGGGTCGTCGGCGAGCGCCGGCTCGTCGCCGCCGGCGCGACGGCGCCGCCGCCGCCGACGGCGGGCCCCTCCCAGCCGGTCGTCCTCGTCCTCACCGTCACGCTCGGCACTTTCCTCCGCCGCGCCGGGGGTCGTCTCGGCGCCCTCATCCGACGCGACGGCGGGCACCGACCCGGTTCCCTGCCCGGCCACGGACGAGCCGTCCACACCGTCCGTGTCCTGTGCCACACCCTCGCGACCCGTGTCGTCCGCAGCCGCAGCGCCGTCCTCCGGGCCGGACTCCACGCCGTCCTCGTCGCCCCGGGCCCGACCACGACCACGGCGACCACGGCGCCGACGGCGGGTGGAGGCCGAGCCGCCCCCATCCGGGTCGTCGTCGCATTCGCTGTCCTCCTCGCCGCCCGTGAGGCCGCCCATCGTGTCGGGATCGGTCGTGTCGGGATCGGTGGCCACGTCCGCCTCGTCCCGGGGGTGAGCCGGTGCCTCGGCATGCTGCCGCTCGGCGGACGGGAACGCCGTGCCCGCCACGGCGTCCACCGCGGTGGCGGCGGATCCGAGTTCGGCGGCACGCCGCCAGCGAGCCTCCACGACCGCCGGTTCGGGGGCCTGGAAGGTCACCATGGCGACCGGTCGCCGGAGCACGGGACGGATCATCGTCTCGACGACCGACTCGTTATGGATCCCGGCCCAGGTCGGAGCGGCCGCCCGCCTGGCCCTTGTCGCCGCGCTCCGGGTGCTGCCGGCCTCGGGCTCGGCAGAGCTCGACTCAGCAGAGCTCGACTCAGCGGTCGGCTCCCGGGCCGCCGGCTCGGCGACGCCGGGCTCGTCGGTCCCGGGCTGCGCGGACTCCGGTTCCGTGGGCCCAGGCGTGTCCGTAGGCCCGGATCTGTCCGTAGGCCCGGGCGTGTCGGGAGCCGACGCCACGGCGGCGGTCGAACCCGCGGGTACACCGACGGACCCGGTCGCACCGACATCCGGCATCGCCGGACCGAGGGTGGTCGCATCGGCAGGCCCGGCTGCGGCGGCAGGCCCCGCCGGGTCCGGCACCGCGGCAGCGGGCGTTATCAGTCCGGAGATGGCACGACGGGCCCTGGTCCGTTTCGGCTTCGCAGCGATGTCCGGCGATACGACGTCCCGCGGCGCGTCCTCGGCGGGAGGGGCGTCCTCGGCGGGAGGGGCAACCGGCACCTCGGTCACCTCACGCACCGCGCGGCGGCTGCGTGCCGCCCGGGTGCGCCGCGCCGGCACCGGTTCGGTGGCCTCCACCGTGTCGTCCCGGGCCGGGACGACAGTGACGGATTCGACGGTGGCGGGTTTATCGACCGGACCTGGTTCGCCGACCGGGGTGGTCGAGGGAGCGTCGGCTTCGGTGGTATCCGCCGGTTCCATCCTGGCCCTGGCGGAGCCGCGGGTCATCCGGGCGCGGGTGGTCGAACCGGCGTCCCGGCGACGGCGCCGGCCCTCGGCCGGCACCGAGGGTGCATCGCCGGAGGTCTCGTCTGGAAGGGGCCCGCCCGGGACCTGTGCGACGGCCGGGTCGTCCGGAACCGGATTCCCGGCTGGCGCCACATCGGTCACGTTCGGCCCGGCGGTGGCATGGTCGTCGACGGGTGGGCCTGCCGCTCGTCCCGCGGCCCTGCGCCTACGCGCCGCCGGTCGGGTGGGCTCGGATTCAGTCTGGATGGTCAGATCGTCGTCGGGCACGGGTTAAGAAGCCTCTCGGGCTCCCGGGCGCGCTGCTCATGCAGTCGCGACCGCGCAGAAGCCACTGTCTCGGTCCGGCGCGGGTACCGCCGGGGAATCCTGCGACGCCCTGCAACACGCTGAGGTTCAACCCACCAGCCGGCCAGCGCCGTTGCGGTCCTGCGCCAGCGGGTCCGCCACAGTGCCGTCTTCACACAGTCGGCCCTGTTCGAGCCGGGTGGGCTCGGGCGGCGCCGACGAGCGCAGGCCGGCTACCACGCCTAGGGCGGTCAGCACGTCGTCTGGTCGTACAGCGGGCGTCGTGTGCCGCACGACCATCTCCAGTATCGCACACGTGTCGTTCTCTGCGCGGCAAACGGCGGAGACCACTGCCGCGCGCACATCGAACCGTCGCCGGCCGTCCTTCGTCGCCCGCTCAACTTCGACCACGTCGCGGCGCAACAGCTCCCGCACGGCGGCGGAGACCTCCGGACCGGAGGCACCCGGCAACCGTACCGACCACCGCGAGGCGTCGATCCGCTCGGCGAGGCCGCCGCCTTCCGCCCGGTGGCACGCGAGCACGTCCAGCCCCGGCGGAAGAACGGCGTCCAGGCCGACCCGCAGCGCCTCCGGATCGACCGAGGCCGCCAGGGCCAGCTCGACGTATTCGGCCTCACTGGCCGCCCCGGTCGACGCGGCACCCAGCCACGAGATCCGCGGATGCGGACTGAATCCCGCCGAATAGGCCATCGGGACCCCGGCGCGGCGCAATGCGCGCTCGAACGTGCGCGCCACGTCCCGATGTGAGAGGAATCTCAGCCGGCCCCGCTTCGCGAAACGAAGTCGCACCCGTTCGACCACCGGCGGAGGCGGCGGCCCCTCAGGTCGCCGCGCCACTGCCCACCGGAGCCGGGGCGAGCCGCGGCGTGGTCGCAGGATCGGGTTGAATGGCCGGCTGCGGTCGCTCAGCCTGCCCGGACCCGGGGCCCTGGAGGTTCGACACCGCAAGCACGGGGAGCAGCCGACGTCCGGTCGGGCCGATCTGGGTGTCGGTGCCCATCGTCGGACAGACCCCGCAGTCGTAGCAGGGTGTCCAGCGACAGTCATCGAGCTCATTCCCGCTCAGCGCATCCTGCCAATCAGCCCACAGCCAGTCCCGGTCGAGGCCCGCGTCGAGGTGATCCCAGGCCAGTACCTCGCGTTCGTCACGCTCGCGGGTGGTGAACCAGTCCAGCGACACCCCCAGCGGTTCGAGCTCCGCCGCGCACGCGGACTCCCAGCGTTCGGACGAGAAGTACTCGTTCCAGCCGTCGAAGCGGCCGCCGTCTCGCCAGACCCGTTCGATCACCGCACCCACCCGGCGGTCACCGCGGGCCAGCAGGCCCTCGATGATGCCAGGCCGACCGTCGTGGTAACGGAAACCGATCGCCCGACCCACCTCACGATCGGCGCGCACAGCATCACGGAGCAGCTTCAGCCGGGCGTCGGTCACCTCGTGCGGCGCCTGCCCCACCCACTGAAACGGGGTGTGCGGCTTGGGCACGAATCCGCCAATCGACACGGTGCAGCGGATGTCGCGCTGCCCGCTGACCCGCCGACCGGCCCGGATGACCTCCCGGGCAAGGTCGGCGATCTCCAGCACGTCTTCGTCGGTCTCGGTCGGCAGGCCGCACATGAAATAGAGCTTCACCTGCCGCCAGCCGTGAGCGTAAGCGGTGCTGACGGTGCGGACCAGGTCCTCGGCACTGACCATCTTGTTGATGACCCGACGCAGCCGCTCGGAGCCGCCCTCGGGGGCGAAGGTCAGCCCGCTACGCCGGCCGTTACGGGAGAATTCGTTCGCGAGCGTGACGTTGAAGGCGTCCACCCGGGTGGACGGCAGACTCAACGAGACGTTGGCGCCCTCGTACCGGTCGGCGAGACCGGTGGCGATCTCGCCGATCTCGGTGTGGTCCGCGCTCGACAACGACAGCAGGCCGACCTCGGAGAAGCCGGTCACGCGCAGCCCCGCGTCGACCATAGCACCGATGGTGGCGATGTTGCGTTCACGCACCGGACGGGTGATCATCCCGGCTTGGCAGAACCGGCAGCCCCGGGTGCAGCCGCGGAAGATCTCCACGCTCATCCGCTCGTGCACCGTCTCGGCGAGCGGGACCAGCGGAGCCTTCGGATACGGCCAGGAGTCGAGATCGGACAGCGTGTGCTTGCTCGGCCGGGCCGGCACGTCGTCCCGGTTGCGGGTGACCGACCGGATACGGCCGTCGGGCCGGTAGGAGACGTCGTAGAACGCCGGCACGTACACCAGGCGCCGGCAGGCCAGCCGGTGCAACAGCTCGCCCCGGCCACCGGGACTCCCGGCCGCCTTCCAGGCGCGAACCACGTCGGTGATGCCCAGCACGGCCTGCTCGCCGTCGCCGAGCACGACGGCGTCGACGAACGTGGCGATCGGCTCGGGATTGAAGGCGGCATGCCCCCCCGCGACAACCAGCGGATCGGCGTCGGTGCGCTCGGCCGCGTGCAACGAGATCCCGGCAAGATCGAGTGCCGTCAGCAGGTTGGTATACCCGAGTTCGGTGGCGAAGCTGACGCCCAACAGGTCGAAATCGCCCACCGCGCGGTGGGCGTCCACCGTGAACTGCGGCAGCCCGTGCTCGCGCAGCAACGCTTCCAGGTCCGGCCACACCGAGTAGGTGCGCTCGGCGAGCACATCCGGCTGCTCGTTGAGGATCTCGTACAGAATCTGTAGTCCCTGGTTGGGCAGGCCGATCTCGTAGGCGTCCGGATACATCAGGCACCAGCGGACGGCCGCGGAGTCCCAGGGTTTGACCGTGGAGTTGCCTTCGCCTCCGACGTACTGCACGGGCCTTCGCACCCGCGGGAGCAGCGGCTCCAGGCGAGCGAACAGCGACTGTCCGGACATGCATGCGAGCCTACGGCACGCGCCAGGTCCACCTCGACGCTCGGCCGACCCGGGAAGCGCCACCGACCCGGGAAGCGCCGCCGAGCGAGCTCAGGAGGCATACGGGTCCGATCGGGATCGCAGCCGCACGTTCTGCAGGAGTCCGACAGCAATCATGTTCGCGAACATCGACGAACCGCCGTAGGAGAGAAAAGGCAACGGCAGGCCGGTGACCGGCATGATGCCCAGGCACATGCCGATGTTGACGAACGCCTGGAAGGTGAACCAGGAGACGACCCCGGTGGCGACGAGCGCGCCGAAGGAGTCCTGCGAACCGAAGCCGATCGACAGGGCCCGCCACAGAACCACGCCGAGCAACACGATGATTCCGCCAGCCCCGAGATATCCCAGCTCCTCCCCCGCGACACTGAACACGAAGTCCGTCTGCTGTTCCGGGACGAACTGGCCCTGGGTCTGCTGGCCGTGCAGCAGGCCCCGTCCGGAGATTCCGCCGTTGGCGATCGCGATCATCGCCTGGTCGACGTTGTAGCCCGTGCCGGACGATGCCTTGTTCTCGGAGACGAACGAGGTCAGCCGGGCCTCCTGGTACGGCTTCAGGAGATGGAACTGGAGGATCGCGCCGCCGAACAGCACACCGCAGAGGATCAGCCCCAGCGCCCATCGGCGCGGCGCGCCGCTGACCGCCAGCATGCCGAGGGTGGTGAAGACCAGAACCATGACGGTACCGAAGTCCGGCTGCAACATAATCAAGCCAATCGGGACCACGGCGAGCCCGAGCACGAGCAGCACGTCACCGTGGCCAGGAGCGCCGCGCCGGACTCCCGTGTGCCGGTCCTCGTGTTTCTCACCGAGGATCATCGCCGCGCCGACCACGAGCGCCATCTTGGCGAACTCGGACGGCTGCAGCTGGAAGCCGGCAGGCAGCACAATCCACGAGTGCGCGCCGTTGATCGTCGAACCGAACAGGAGTACCGCGACAAGCCCGACGAGCGAGCCGAGATAGACGAAGGGCGCGTAGGCCCGCACCGCCCGGTAGTCGATGACGGTCGCAACCGCGCCGAGCACCAGCCCGATGGCCAGGTTCAGTAGGTGCCGATCGAGGAAGGTGTTGGGATCACTGCCCGCCTCGCTGAGCCGCTGGCGGGTCGCCGACCAGACCAGCAGAGCACCGAGAACAGACAACGCGATGACGCAGAGCTGCAGCGGCCAGTCGAGCCGGCGCAGCGGCGAGTGGGGTCCGGAAGCCCTCTCCCGCAGGTGCCCGATCCGCCCCCGGATGGGCACCGGAGACGATCGAAGTGCGGTGGGTCCCGCTTCGTCTACCACTGCGCCTCCCGCCACCACCGTCACGCCGACACGACATTCACGTCCTGGGGCTCCCACCCCATCCCGAGACCCCGCCCCCATCCCGAGGCGCCGTCCTCACGGCACGAGGTGGCCGTCAGGGCGGCGCCCGGCCCGTCGCCGTCGCGCCCGCGCCGCTGGTGCCGGGCAGGGGAGCGGCCGGGCCCGGCGCCGATCCGGCCGGCGAGGCCGGCGTCGCGGGGGCGGGCTGCGGTGACGCCGCCGCGATCGTCCCGTCCCGGTTGAGCTTCGGCAGCCCGGCAGGCGGTTTCCCACCCGGCATCGCCGCCGGCCGACCGACACCGTAGATTGCCTGGTAGATCTGTTTGGCCACCGGAGCCGCGAACTCCGCGCCGGTCCCGGAGTCCGGGATGGTGACCACGACGGCGAACTGGGGGTCGTTCGCCGGCGCGAAGGAGGCAAACCAGGAGGTGTCCCCTTTACCCTCAACCTCGGCGGTCCCGGTCTTCGCCGCGATCGGGACGACGTCGCTCGGCCAGTCCGCGAAGACGCCGGTGGCGGTGCCCCCGCCCTCCGTCGTCACCCCGCGCAGGCTGTCCCGGATGTAGGGGAGGTTCTCCGGTGAGACCGGCAGCGTCCCGGCCCGGCGCGGCGCGAAGGTCCTGACGACCTTGCCGTCCGGGGACACGGTGGCCTTGGCGAGGGTGGGCTTGTACAGGGTGCCGCCATTGGCGATGGCCGCGTAGGCGACGGCGAGCTGCAGCGGGCTCAGCGACAGGTACTGGCCCTGGCCGATCGCGAACTGGGTGGCGGCACCGGCGTTGTACAGGTAGCCGTCAACGCACGCCTCGGCGGCGTACTTGCGGTACCGCTCGGCCTTGGCCGGGTCGGGTTCCTCCGGGTAGCCGTTCTTGGCCCGCCGGCAGTAGGAGTCCTTGAGCTCCGCCCAGATCGCCTTGGCGCCGGCGCGGTCGACGACGGAGCCCCGCGTCTCGCCGGGCAGATCCAGCCCGGTGGTCCGGCCGAAGCCCATCGCCTGGGCCATCTTGACGAAGTATTCTTTCGGGGGGGAGTAGGGCCCACGGCCGTTACGCAGCCCGCCGTCCGCGAGCCAGGCGTCATAGGCGAACTTGTCGAAGATGACGTCACAGGAAATGACCAGCGCCTGGTGCAGGGTGATCGGACCGGCCGACTCGCCGTCGAAATTGTGGAAGACCTGGTCACCGATCTGCAGGCTGGGCGCGCAGTCGTAGCGGTCGTTTCCCTTGGCGCCCAGGTTCTGCATCGCGACGGCAGTGGAGATGGCCTTGAAGGTGGAGCCGGCCGGCCCCGACCCCTGGTAGGCCCGCGAGAGCAGCGGGATGCCGTTCGCGGGATCGGACAGCGCCCGGTAATCGCTCTCCGAGACCCCACCGCTAAAGACCGACGGGTCGTAGGACGGCAGGCTCGCCATCGCGATCACCCCGCCGGTGCGCACGTCCAGCACAACCGCGGAGGCGGTGCGCGGGCCACCCCCGAACTTCTTGATTGTTTCCGTCAGCGCCTGCTCGACCGCCTGCTGCACGTCGAGGTCGAGGTTGAGCACCAGATGGTCACCGCTGAGCGGCGCGATGGTCGACGCGGTACCGGCCACCCGGCCGAACCGGTCCACCTCCAGGCGTTCCACCCCGTCGGTGCCGCGCAGCTCGTCGTCATAGGTGCTCTCCAGACCGGCGACGCCGATCAGGCTGTTGAGGTGGTAGCCCTTCTCATCCCCCTGCTTGTCGAGCTGGTCCTGACTGACCGGCGCGAGATAGCCCAGCTCGTGCGCGGCCAGCGCGCCATGCGGGTACTCACGGACGGCCTGCAGGTCGGCGGAGACACCGGGGAAGCGGTCGGGATGTTCGATGACGGCGAGGGCCTGCCGCGGACTGACGTCCTTGGCGACCGGTACCGGCTGGTAGGGCGATCCGTTCCAGCAGGGCGGCTTCACCTGGGCGCTACAGAACCGGATTCGCCGGGCGAGCTCGTCCGCGGGGGTGCCGATCACCGCGGCGAGGCGGGCGAGGACGGCCCTGCCCTGGTCGGCCTGCCGATCCGTGGTCGACCGGTTCACCGAGATGACCAGCGACGTACGGTTTCGGACGAGGGCCTGCCCCTTGTCGTCAAGGATCATCCCCCGGGTCACGGGCGTCACCACCTCGCGGACCCGGTTGGTCTCGGCAACCCGGCGGTAACGGTCACCGTCCAGGATCTGGAGCACCCACAGCCGCGCGCCGAGTGTGATGAGCAGGGAGACGACCAGCACGCGCAGCAGCAGGACACGGACCCGCATCCGGTCGTTCACCGCGGCTCCCGCCGTCGACCGCCGGCCAGCCGCCGGGAGCCCGCGAGCAGCAACGGGAACAGGAACGGGGTGAGCAGGAGGGCGTAGACACCGGCTACCAACGCCCGCAGCACAGCCTGACCTCCCGTCAACGCCGCCTCACCGAGGATCGAGGTGGTGGCGGCGTATCCGAGAGTGCCCAGCACACTCGCCCCACCAATCGCCGCCAGGGGAACCACCACCGACCGCTCCGCCGCATCCATCGCCAGTCCGACAGCGTAACCAATCAGACACAAAACGAGAGCAGTCTGACCGAGGACATGGCTGGAGGACAGATCGGCCAGCAATCCCGCCACGAAGCCGGCGACCGCGCCGAGCAGTGGCCCCTCGATCAGCGCGATCGCTGCCAACAGAACGAGCATGAGGTCAAGCCGGCCACCGGGCAGACCCAGCCGGGCGATCACGGAGACCTGGAGGATCAGGGCGACGGTCAGGAGCACGACCGCGGCCACGACGGCGCGCCCGCGCAGGGTCTCCTCAGGGCCGGCGATGCCCCACATCACGCTCAACCCGCTCCGCCCCCGACGCCGGATGCCGCCCCGGCCAATGATCCCCCCACCGGCGACCCAGCGGTGGGTGACAGCAGGGCCGGTGGAACGGACGCGGCAGGCTCGGTCGGCACCGGCCTGGGCTTCAGCACCCGGTCGCCGGGGTCGGCCGGTGGCTTGCCGACCACCACCCCGACCAGGTCCAGGGTACCGACCGACGCGTACGGTTTGACCTCGGCGGTCCGCGACAGACCATCGACGTCGGTGACCTTGGTGACCACACCGATCGGGACGCCGGCGACGTAGTCGAGACTGCCGAAGGTGACCATCCGATCACCCTTCTGCACCCGATATGAGGCGTCGTACAGCGTGAAGGTCAACGTGCCCGGTCCCTGCCCACCGGTCACGGCACCGAGCAGCTGGGTGCGTTCGAGCCGTGCTCCGATGTGACTACCCGGGTCGCAGGCCAGCCGGACGATTGCGGTGTGCTCGGTCACGCCGGACACCGTGCCGACCAGCCCGTCGGCATTGAGCACGGTCTTGTCGACCACGATGCCGTCGGCCCTGCCGGCGTTGATGGTGACGGTCCAGTCCGTCCCCGTAACGTCACCGACCGCAATCACCTTCGCCGGCACGATGGTGTACTGGCCCTTGTCCGCCAACAACCGGAGGTCGGCGAGTTCGGTCGACATCCGGCCGATCTCGGTGTCGTCGGCGATCTGGCGGCGCAGGCGGGCGTTCTCCTCCGCGAGTCGATCCGCCCGGTCGTGATAGCGGTTCGGATGCGTCAGGGAGGAGGCGGTCCGGCCAATCGGGCGGGTGACCGTCGTGACGCCGTTCTCGACCCCCCCGAAGATCGAGTGCAGAACCCCACGTGCTCCAGTGGCCGATCTTCCGGTCCGGTAGTCCAAGGTGATCAGGGTGAAGGCGATGATGAGCAGGGCGACGATCACCAGGCGGGATCGCCTCGTGCCACGGCCCACAACACCCTCCGAACACACTCTTATGCGATCCGGTGCCGCGTGGCGACGGCCACGCGGCACCAGGCACCGCTCCGGCTATATCCAATGGGAAGGGATCGGTCCAATGGGAAGGGATCGGCAAAGGCCCTGCGCAAGCGCCTAGCGCCGCGGCTCGGAGATCAGTACCTGCTGTAGGGCCTCGAACTCCTCCACGCACTTACCCGACCCCATTGCAACCGAATGCAGCGGATTCTCCGCGATGTGGATCGGCATGCCGGTCTCCTGCCGCAGCCGCTCGTCGAGACCGCGCAGCAGCGCCCCGCCGCCGGTGAGGACGATGCCGCGGTCCATGATGTCGCCGGAGAGCTCCGGCGGGCAGCGGTCGAGGGTTACCTTCACCGCGTCGATGACCGCGTTGACCGGATCCTCGATCGCCTTGCGGATCTCCTCCGCGGTCACCACGATCGTCTTCGGCAGTCCGGTGATCAGGTCACGCCCACGGATCTCGGCGCTGGGCTCGTCGGGAACCTTGTGCGCCGACCCGATCGCCATCTTGATCTCCTCGGCGGTGCGTTCGCCGAGCATCAGCGAGTACTCCTTCTTGACGTAGGAGATGATCGCGACGTCGAGTTCGTCCCCGGCGGTACGGATCGACTGGCTGGTGACAATGCCGCCCAGTGAGATCACGGCGACCTCGGTGGTGCCCCCGCCGATGTCCACGACCATGTTGCCGGTCGGCTCGTGCACCGGCAGACCAGCGCCGATCGCCGCGGCCATCGGCTCCTCAATGATGTAGACCTTGCGGGCGCCGGCCTGATAGCCGGCGTCCTTCACGGCCCGCTGTTCCACGCCCGTGATGCCGGAGGGCACGCATACGACCAGCCTGGGCTTGGCGAAATGGCGCCGCCGGTGCACCTTCTGGATGAAGTAGCGCAGCATCCGCTCGGTCGTCTCGAAGTCGGCGATGACGCCGTCCTTCAGCGGCCGCACGGCCACCACGTTGCCGGGCGTCCGGCCGATCATCCGCTTGGCGTCGGTTCCGACGGCGAGGATGCCCGAGGTGGTGGTATTGATCGCGACCACGCTCGGTTCGTTGAGGACGATCCCGCGGCCACGCACGTACACCAGCGTGTTGGCGGTACCGAGGTCGACGGCCATGTCACGACCGAGGAACGACAGCGAACTGGACATCGTCGGGTACCGACCTTCCCGGGGGATGCGGTTCTGGCCGCCTCCGGCGCGACCGACAGGCACGGCCTACCGAGGAGCCGGAGAAGCGCGTGGAACACGTACAGAGTTCGTAGATCGGACAGGACGACCCGGGCGCCCACCGGGAATTCGACCACGGCCACCGACCACGACCCTGTCGGTTACCGCGACCCACCGGACACGCTCCGGGCAAGTACTTGAAGGGTAGACCGACACCGGGCCCCTCGCCGCCCCGGTCGGTGATGGGCCGGTTTCGTGTCACCCTTGGGCCGGAACCCCCCTGCGCACACCCATGAGTCACGAGGGCGACACGCCCACGGTCCAGGCCAGGCCAGGAGAGGCCACCCGAAATCCGACCGGAGGCGTCTCGATGCGTCTCGGGAACGCCCCGGTCGGTGTGAACGGCTACGCGGTCAGCTCAGGCCCGGGAAGAAGAGATCGATCTCCCGCTTGGCGGACTCCGGCGAGTCCGAGCCGTGCACGAGGTTCTGGCCGATCTCCAGCGCGTAGTCCCCACGCAGCGAGCCGGGCGCGGCCTTGACCGGATCGGTTGCGCCGATCAGCCCACGCGACGCCTCCACCGCACGCGGCCCCTCGGCCACGAGGGCCACCAGCGGCCCGGAGGTGATGAAGTCGACCAGTTCACCGAAGAACGGCTTGCTGGCGTGCTCGCCGTAGTGCGTCTCGGCGACGGACCGCTCCAACGTGCGCAGTTCGAGCGCCACCAGAGTGAGCCCCTTGCGCTCGAGCCGGCCGACGACCTCACCGACGAGGCCACGGCTGACGCCATCGGGCTTGACCAGGATGAGGGTGCGCTCGACGGACACGGTACTCCTTCTCGATCATCGACTTCGTCGTCCTCGACGAGGGACCCGAGGATCCCTCGCCAACCTACAGGGTGCCCACGTCCGCACCGTGACGGGACCGCGGCGTCCCGGGAACGCCCCGCAACCGCATCAGGAACGCGTCGGGAACATGTCGGAAAAACCCAGGAGGACGTCACGGACGCAGCAACGCCCGGGCCCGACCCACGACGGAGGCCGAACCGGTAACCACCACGCCGGCGCCACCCAGATCGGTGTCCTCCTCGGCGAGGCGCACCCCGGCGTCGAGCGCGTCGTCCAACCGGGGTACGACCTCCACCCGGTCGGAGCCGAAGACACCCACGGCGACTGCGGCGAGACCGTCGACCGGCAGCGATCCGGGCCCAGCACCAGCGGTGACCACCACCGTGTTCAGGACCGGCTCCAGGACGGCCAGGAGCTCCGCCGCATCCCGCTCGGCGGCACCGTCCCGCTCGCCACCACCGTCCCGCTCGGCGGCACCGTCCCGAGCGGCGGCACTCTCGGCCTCGCGCTCGATGGCGATGACCCCGACAAGGACGTCGAAGGTGAACGCCTCGTCGAGCGCCGCGGCCAGCGCGCCCGCCGCCACAGGCGAGCCGGCCACGTCAAGAATGATCGTCGGGGACCGGCGGACGACCTCCAGCCGGCCCCGGGAGTCCGCCTCGGCAAAACCGGCGCGGACCGCATCGACGTCGAGTTGGTTGCGCCCGCCGCCGAGGAACGCCTCGACCGCGGCCAGCGCGACCGCCGCGTTATGGGCCTGATGCGCGCCGTGCAGCGGCAGGAAGATCTCCTCGTAGGTGCCGCCCAGCCCCTTCAGTATGATCATCTGCCCCCCGACGGCCACCTGCCTGCCGAGTACACCGAACTCCAGCCCCTCCCGGGCGACCATCGCCCCGGTCTCGGCGGCGCGCCGCAGCAGCGCCTGCGCGGCGGGCAGGACCTGCTGGGCCAGCACGACCAGGGTGCCGGCGCGGATGACTCCCGCTGTCCGCGCGGTGATCCGGTCCAGGACCGCCGCCGGCTCCCACTCGCCCACCGCCACGGGGGTGACGACCGACACCGGCGCGTCGAGCAGTGCGCTCAGCTCGCCGGCGTCGTCCCAGCCGGACTCGATCACGGCGAGGTCGGCGGGGGCGTCGGCGAAGGCGGCGAAGGCCACGGCGGCAAGCAGCTCGAAGGCGCTCAGCCGGCCGTCATCCTCGATCAGCGGCAGGTACGGCGCGATATCGGCGTAGGCGCGGCCGAGGACGTCGGGATCGATCGTGGCGTCGGCCAACCCCACCCGCTGCTCGGCCCCGAGCCAGCCCGGCGAACTCAACGATCCCGCGCGGATGCCGAACGAGTGCAGCAGTGCGGTGATCGCGGACACCGTGGAGCTCTTCCCCACCGAACCGGTCACCACGATGCTCGGAAGGGCCCGCTGCGGCTGGCCGAGCAGATCCAGCAGACGGCGCAGCCGGTCGAAGCCCGGGCGGGCGCGGATGTCGCGGCGCTGGGAGTACTCGGCCGCGAACGCGCGTGGACCCTCCCGCTCGTGATCAGAAGCATGGGTGGTTCCGGCGGTCCCGGCAGCGCCTGTCACATCCCCGATGGTACGGCCCGATGGGACGGGTCCACCGGGTTCACTCCCGCCTACGCAGGTGCCCACGCCTGTACCCGCGCTCCCCCGCAAAGGACGCGTCCGGCGCACCTGTCCGCGGACTACTGTCGACCCCAGGTCGAAGGAGGGCGAAACCAGCCGGTGAAGTGGAACCAACCTGTGAAGTGGACGTACGAGTCGGCGTGGGCCGCCCTGAACAACACGGTGGATCTCGAGAAGCAGACGATGCCGGCAGGTCGGCCGGTGCCGAGCCTTGCCCGGATGCGGGAGCTGGCGGGCCGGCTCGGGGATCCGCACCGGGCGGTTCCGCTGATCCACCTGACCGGCACGAACGGCAAGACCTCGACGGCGCGGATCATCTCGGCGCTGCTGGACGCGGCGGGGCTGCGGGTGGGGCTGTACACCAGTCCGCATCTGGAGCAGGTGAACGAGCGTCTGGTCGTCGACGGCCGACCGATCGGCGACGAGGAGTTCGGACGCTGTGTGGGCAC
Source organism: Frankia sp. CoWAU3 (assembly GCF_977971855.1). NCBI lineage: Bacteria > Bacillati > Actinomycetota > Actinomycetes > Frankiales > Frankiaceae > Frankia > Frankia sp. CoWAU3. The sequence continues at coordinate 21,764 of NZ_CDWWXB010000023.1, forward strand.
CGTCCTGGACGCGGCCGCCCCGATGAGTGGACGGCCCACCTTCTTCGAGCTGCTGACGGCCACCGCCTTCCGATGGTTCGCCGACCTGGCCGTCGACGTCGCCGTGGTCGAAGTGGGCCTGCTCGGTCGCTGGGACGCCACGAACATCGCCGATGGGCGAGTCGCGGTCGTCACCAGTATCGGCGCGGATCATCTGGACTACGCCGGGAGTATGGCGGGCGTGGCCCGCGAGAAGGCCGGGATCGTCAAGCCCAGCAGTCACCTGGTGCTCGGCGAGGTGGACCCCCGCTTCGACGACATCTTCACCCGGACCCCGGCCACGGACGTCCTGCGGCTGGGTCGGGACTTCACCGCGGTCGCCGGCCACCCGGACGCGGCGGGTCGACGGGGCGGTTTCCGCACCCCGCAGGCGCGCTACGACGACGTGCGGCTGTCCCTGCACGGTGCCTATCAGGATGCCAACGCGGCGTGCGCCCTGGCCGCCGTGGAGACCTTCGTCGGTCATTCCCTCCCCGACGTCGTGGTCCGGGCCGGTCTCGGGGGCGTCCGGGCGCCGGGACGCCTGGAAATCGTGCGCGCACAGCCGCTGTGCGTGCTTGACGGGGCGCACAACCCGGCAGCGGGCGCGGCGCTCGCCCGGTCCCTGCGTGAGGAGTTCCCCGGGCGAGAGTGGACCGTCGTCTACGGGGCGCTGCGCGGTCACGACTACGAGGGGACTCTCGCGGAACTGCGCCACCAACCGATCAGCTCGCTAATCGCCTGCGAACCGGCGTCACCGCGGGCCATCCGCGCCGAGCACCTGGTCTCCGCGGCGCGGGCGCGGGCGATGCCGGCCCACGCCGCATCCGACGTCGGCTGCGCCGTCCGCCACGCCCTGCGGGACGCGGCGGGGCCGGGTGGGGCGATCCTGGTGACCGGGTCCTTCTACCATCTGGCTGAGGCCCGCCGGACCCTGACCGCGCTGGACCCGACGCACGGAATGCACTGAGTGACCCGACGCGCGGGCCGGCCGCGCCGAGTCGCACGGGACGCGCCGAGTGGGCGCCGTCAGGCCGACTTCTCCTGGCGGGGAGCCCGCTTGGACACGACGTCGCGCGGGACCAGCGTCGGATTGACGTGCTCCAGCACGACCTCGCGGGTGACGACGACCCGGGCCACATCCTTGCGGCTCGGGATGTCGTACATCACCGAGAGCAGGACCTCTTCCATGATCGCCCGCAGCCCACGGGCACCGGTCCCACGCAGGATCGCCTGGTCCGCGATGGCCTCGAGCGCGTCCGAGGTGAAGTCGAGGTCGACGCTGTCCAGCTCGAACAGCCGCTTGTACTGGCGGACGAGGGCGTTCTTCGGCTCGGTGAGGATGCGGATCAGCGCCTCACGATCCAGGTTGGACACGCTGGTGATCACCGGGAGCCGGCCGATGAACTCCGGAATCATGCCGTACTTCAGCAGGTCCTCGGGCATGATGTCGCCGAAGACGTCGGATCCGTCCGGGTCGTCCTTGCCGTGCAGTACGGCGCGGAACCCCAGCGACTTCTTGCCGATCCTCGACTCGATGATCCGGTCGAGCCCGGCGAACGCCCCGCCCACGATGAACAGCACGTTCGTCGTGTCGATCTGGATGAACTCCTGATGCGGGTGCTTGCGCCCGCCCTGTGGCGGCACGCTGGCCGTGGTGCCTTCGAGGATCTTCAACAGGGCCTGTTGCACGCCCTCACCGGACACATCCCGCGTGATGCTCGGGTTCTCCGACTTCCGGGCGATCTTGTCGACCTCGTCGATGTAGATAATCCCGGTCTCGGCCTTTTTGACGTCATAGTCGGCGGCCTGAATGAGTTTGAGCAGAATGTTCTCGACGTCCTCCCCGACGTAGCCCGCCTCGGTCAGCGCGGTGGCGTCGGCGATGGCAAACGGGACGTTGAGCATGCGCGCGAGAGTCTGGGCGAGCAGCGTCTTGCCGCAGCCCGTCGGCCCGAGCAGCAGGATGTTGCTCTTCGCGAGCTCGACCTCGCCCTTGCTCCCGTCACCGCTGGATCCGCCCGCCTGGACCCGCTTGTAGTGGTTGTAGACCGCGACGGAGAGGGTCTTCTTCGCCGTCTCCTGCCCCACCACGTAACTGTCGAGGAACTCGTAGATCTCGCGCGGCTTGGGCAGTTCGTCCCATTTGAGCTCGGAGGATTCGGACAGCTCCTCCTCGATGATCTCGTTGCAGAGATCGATGCACTCGTCGCAGATATAGACGCCAGGGCCGGCGATGAGCTTCTTCACCTGCTTCTGCGACTTACCGCAGAACGAGCACTTGAGCAGGTCACCGCCATCACCGATGCGTGCCACCGAGGACTCAGTCCCTTCGTCCAGACGATGGTGTCGCCTGCATGTCAGGGGCGGTTGACACCGCCCAGTCGTCGCGTGTCTGCCTGCAACCATCCCCGTGGGGACGGTACCCCGCCGAGCCGTCCGGTGAGAGCCCAATCGCTCGGCTCATACCGGTCAGCCTACGATCACCTTGGCCGTCCTCGCCCGTCCACGCAGTCCCATTAGGCCATCGCGTCACGGACGAGAACCGCTGACCGGGTTTCACCGCGTCGGCGCGTCGGGTGTGGTAGCGGCCGACGGCCGACGACCGCATGCCGGCCTCACGAGACGTCACGCCTCGCGAGGCTCCGACCGCGGGCTCGGACCGCCGGCCCGGCACCTCAGCGAGCGGTGGCGAGCCGGGAGGACTTCCGGGTCTTGATGACCTCGTCGATCAGGCCGTACTCCTTGGCCTCGTCGGCGCTGAAGATCTTGTCACGCTCGATGTCCTTGCGGATGTCCTCTTCCTTCTTGCCGGTGTGGACCGCGAGCATCCGCTCCAGCAGAGAGCGCAT
>NZ_CDWWXB010000023.1:25031-25927 GCF_977971855.1 Frankia sp. CoWAU3
GCCGTACTCGCCGCGGGAGGTCTTCTCGATGATGTTCGGCAGGACGTAGCGGCCCTGCGGCTGGGCGGCTGCCTGGCGGGCCTGCTCGTGCCGCATCTGCTGGTACAGCGTGTCGTGGAACATGGTGGCTGCCTCCGGGACGGATGACGACGGTTCGATCCGGTGAGCGGGGGCTCCGCTCAGCTCACCGGGCCTTCGCTGGGAACCTGGCGGGCCTGCTGGACGACGTGGTCGACGAAGCCGTAGTCCTTGGCCTCCTCAGCCGTGAACCACCGGTCCCGGTCGGAGTCGCGCTCGATCTGCTCGATCGGCTGACCGGTGTGGAAGGCGATGCGCTCCTGCATCATCCGCTTGGTGTACAGCATCTGCTCCGCCTGGATGGCGATGTCGGAGGCGGTGCCCCCGATACCACCGGACGGCTGGTGCATCATGATCCGCGCGTGCGGCAGGGAGTAACGCTTGCCCGACGCACCGGCGCAGAGCAGGAACTGCCCCATCGACGCGGCGAGACCGAGCGAGACGGTCGCGACATCATTCTCGACGAACTGCATAGTGTCGTAGATCGCCATACCGGCGCTCACCGACCCACCCGGCGAGTTGATATAGAGGAAAATGTCGCGGGTCGGATCCTCCGCGTTGAGCAGCAGGAGTTGCGCGCAGATCGCGTTGGCGATCGAGTCCTCGACGACCGAGCCGAGGAAGACGATGCGGTTGGCCAACAGACGGTTGAACACCTGGTCGTCGAACGCGGGTCCACCCTGACCGGGTGCACGAAGGTCCGGACCCGGAACCGGCAGGCGCGGGGCTGCGATGTTACTCACGGTCAGCTCCTCGACTTCCTCACATGGGACGGCTGATTGACCGGCTCGACACTATCTGTGACACGCCCCAGTTCC
>NZ_CDWWXB010000023.1:26065-29648 GCF_977971855.1 Frankia sp. CoWAU3
ATCTGTGACACGCCCCAGTTCCCGCCCTTCCCGCCCGATGTTCGCGCTGGGCGTGAGGACGGGCCAGCCCCACCGGCCCAGGGCCGGTGGGCGCTCATGGCCAGCCGGGTGCGGGCTGGTTCGGCGCGGCGCCGTCCGGTCACGGAAGGCGGCGATGGTGAGACGAACAGCGGGGCCGGCCACGGTTCCAGGTGGAAACGGTGACCAACCCCCACGGTTCGCCTGTTATGACCCGATGGTTGCTTCGGGAGGAACACGACCGCGCCAGCGGCGAGGCGCTGATCAGCCGTTGCCGTCGGTCTCCGCCTCGACCGGCTCGACCGTGGCGTCCCCGTCCCCGGGGGCGACGACCTCCGCCGCGACGGTGACATCGCGGCCATGATCGGCGTCGGCGTCGGCGTCCGGCTGCGGACGGGCTGGCAAAGCGAGCTCGACGGGGGTCCCCGCACCGTCGACGACCTTGGCGTTCTCCAGCAACAGGAAGAGCGCCTTGGTCCGCAGGACGTCGGCCATCAGGGCCGTGAGACCCTCGCCCTGCGCAAGCTGCTTAGCGTAGACGTCCGGCTGCACCCCGGAGCGCTGAGCGCGCAGGATGAGCTGCTCCATCAGCTCGCCCTGGTCGATCCCGATCGACTCGGCATCGATCACCGCGTCCAGGATGAACTGGGAGCGGATCGCCTTGCCGGCGGACTCGCGAACCTCCGCGTCGAACTCCTCCTCGGTCTGGCCGAGGGTCTCCAGGTAGGACGGGCGGTCCGTGCCGATGTACTCCAGCTCGCGGGAGAGGCGGTGCTCACGGGCCTCGATCTCGCCGGCGAGCAGCGAGCCGGGCACCGGCACCTCCACCCGCCCCAGAAGGCTTTCCAGCAACTTCTCCCGGGCCTGGCCGACCTGTTCGGTGCGGCGCGACTGCTCCAGGCGCGTCCGGATGTCCGCGCGCAGCTCGTCGAGGGTGTCGAACTCGCTGGCGGTGGTCGCGAAGTCGTCGTCCAGGGCCGGGAGCTCCTTCTCCTTGACCCCGCGGACCGTCGCCGTCACCTGGGCGGGCTGACCGGCTTGCTCACCGGAGAGCAGCTCCGTGGTGAAGGTGCGGGTCTCGCCGTCCGTGGCGCCGATGATCGCGTCGTCGAGACCCTCGACCAGGTTGCCGCTACCGACCTCGTAGGACAGCCCGGTCGCCTCGGCACCATCGATCGGCGTGCCGTCCGCCTCGGCGGACAGGTCGAGCGAGACGTAGTCACCCGCCTGCACGGCCCGCTCCACCGGCGTGAGCACCGCGAAACGATCACGCAGCGCGCCGAGCTGCTCCTCGACCTGCTCGTCGGTGACCTCGACGGCGTCAACGGTGATCTCAAGCTCCGAGAACTCCGGCAGGGTCACCTCGGGCCGGACATCCACCTCGGCGGTGAAGACGAGCTGGCCGCCGTCGACGAACTCGGTGATGTCCACCTCGGGCCGGGACAGCACATCGACCTCCTCGGCCTGCACGGCCTCGGAGTAGAGCTGCGGCAGCGCCTCCTGGACGGCCTCGTCCAGGATGACACCCCGGCCTAGCCGCTGGTCCAGGATGCGCGGCGGGACCTTGCCCGGCCGGAAGCCCGAGACCCGGACCTGGCGGGCAAGCTTGCGATATGTGGCCTCGAGCGAGGGCTTGAGCTCGTCGAAGGGCACCTCGACAGTGAGCTTGACCCGGGTCGGGCTGAGGGTCTCCTTGGTGGCCTTCACGGCGCGGCGGTCTCCTGGTACGACGTTGGACAGGGGGGTGACACGCCGAGGGTATCGGTCGGGGCGGGGAGACTCGAACTCCCGATCTCCTGCACCCAAAGCAGGCGCGCTAGCCACTACGCTACGCCCCGAGGCGTCGCCTGCTCATTCTACGGGGTAAGCTCGCATCGATCACCTCGCGGGTGTAGCTCAATGGCAGAGCCCCAGCCTTCCAAGCTGGCCATGCCGGTTCGATCCCGGTCACCCGCTCCACTCTGGGTCAACCGCGTCCGCACGGAAGCCGACCTTGTCGTTCCACCATGTCCACCGGGCGGGCCGAGCCCCCCGAACCCCCACATACCGAACGGACCCGGCTCCAGGCGTGGTTGGTCTCTTGCCGGTCAGAGGGAGCGGGCGATGAGCTCCTTCATGATTTCGTTGGTGCCGCCGTAGATCCTCTGGACACGGGCAGCGGCGTACATGCGGGCGATGGGGTACTCGGTCATGTAGCCGTAGCCGCCAAAGATCTGTAGGCAGCGGTCGACGATCTCGCTCTGCTTGTCGGTGCCCAGGTATTTGGCCATGGACGCGGTTGCGCCGTCGAGCCGGCTGGCCACATGCTCGGTGATGCAGTGGTCGATGAAGGCGCGCAGCGCCAGCGCTTCGGTACGGCACTCGGCGAGCACAAACCGGGTGTTCTGGAATTCCAGCAGGGGTTTGCCGAACGCCGTGCGCTCCTTGGCGTAGGCGATGGCCAAGTCGACGGCGTGTTCGGCGGCGGCCGCGGCATTCACCGCGATGGACAGCCGTTCCTGCGGCAGCTGCTGTACCAGCTGCACGAAGCCTTGGCCCTCGGCCGGACCGAGCAGGTTGACCGCAGGCACCCGCATGTCGGTGAAAGCCAGCTCTCGGGTGTCGGTGCCCATCGCGCCGATCTTCTGCAGCACCCGGCCGCGTTCGAACCCCTGCAGCCCCTGGGTTTCCGCCACGATCAGCGACAGCCCTCTGCCGCCGGGCGCGTTGCCGGTGCGGGCCACGATGATGAGCAGGTCACAGTGGGTACCGTTGGTGATGAACGTCTTTGCACCGTTGATCACGTAATGGTCACCCTCACGCCGGGCGGTGGTGCGCACGGCCTGCAGGTCGCTACCGGTGCCCGGTTCGGTCATCGCGATCGCGCCGACGAACTCACCGGACGCCAGTCTGGGCAGCCAGCGTTGCTTCTGCTCGTGGTTGCCGTAGGCGTTGATGTAGTGCGCGACGATCGGGCTGTGCACCAGGTAGGCCCAGCAGTCGTCGGCGATGTAGCCCTGCTCGCGCAACACCACGGCCTCGTGCGCGAACGTGCCGCCACCGCCGCCGTACTCAATGGGGCAGCTGATGCACAGCAGGCCGATCTCGCCGGCCTTGTTCCAGAACTCGCGGTCGACCGCGTGCTGCTCGGTCCACCGCTCGTGGTTGGGTTCGGATTCCTTGGCCAGGAAGGTGCGGGTGAGGTTTTGGAGCTGGTCGAGCTCCTCGGTCATCCACGATGATCGGTAGATCATAGTCCGTCCTCAGTGGTCGGTAAAGTTGTCGGCGATCCGTTCGACGATTTTCGTCGCGGTGGCAAGGGTTCCGGTGTCGGATGCGACCTCGGCGGCCGGCCTGGCGGCGAGCGCGTCGGCGGTGATGATCGGCTCGCCGGTGAGCAGCATCCGCATCGCCGTGGCCTTGCCGACCGCGTGCACCAGCCGCTGGGTGCCGCCCGCGCCCGGGATCACCCCGAGGGTCACCTCGGGCAGCCCGCCCTTCGAGGCGGAGTAGGCGGTCCGGCCGATCTGCCTGGCAAAGGCCGCGGTCGACGCGGTGTTGACGATGACGGCTTCTCGGATGGGTG
>NZ_CDWWXB010000024.1:0-1999 GCF_977971855.1 Frankia sp. CoWAU3
CCTCACCTCAGATGTGGGGCGGATACCTCGACGACGTCGAGCTCTTCGACCCGATGCCCTTCGGCATCACCCCCCGCGACGCCGAACTGATGGACCCCCAGGAACGACTCTTTCTCGAGATCTGCTGGCGGCTGTGGGAGGTCGCGGGCTACTCGCCGCGCCGCCTGCACACCCGGCACGGCGGACGCGTCGGCGTCTTCGCAGGCTCGATGTACAACGAGTACCCGCTGTTCGGGGCCGAAGTCGCCTCGCCGGACGCGCCATCCACGGGTTCCGCGCTCGCCGGAATAGCCAACCGGGTCTCCTACATCTTCGGGCTGACCGGTCCGAGCCTGACGGTCGACACGATGTGCTCCTCGTCGCTGACTGCAATCCACCTGGCGGTGCAGAGCCTGCTCAGCGGCGAATGCGAACTCGCCGTTGCGGGTGGCGTGAACCTCTCGCTGCACCCGAACAAGTTTCGTCAGCAGCGCCAGCTCGGCATGGCATCTTCGGACCACCGCTGTCGGGCGTTCGGCGCGGGTGGCGACGGCTTCGTCCCTGGCGAAGGCGTCGGCGTCCTGTTGCTCAAGCCGTTGAAGCAGGCGCTGGCAGACCGCGACCAGGTACTCGCCGTGATCCTCGGTAGCGCCGTGAACCACAGCGGCCACAGCAACGGCTACATGGTGCCGAGCGTGCCGGCCCAGGCCGAGGTGCTCGGCCGGGCGCTCGACCGGGCCGGGATACCCGCCGAGAGCATCGGCTACCTCGAAGCGCACGGCACGGGCACCGCGCTCGGTGACCCGATCGAGCTGCAGGCGCTCTCGCGCGCGCTGCGCCTTACTGATCGGCATGTCCTGCCGATCGGGTCGGTGAAGTCGAACATCGGCCATCTCGAAGCGGCCGCAGGTATCGCCGGTCTGACCAAGATCTTGCTGCAGTTCGAACACAGTCAGTTGGCGCCGTCGCTGCATGCCGAAGAGCTGAATCCGAACATCGACTGGCAGCACGTGCCGTTCCGCGTGCAACGGTACCTGCAACCATGGCCTGCGCCCGCGTCTGACGACGTACCGGCGCGGCGAGCCGGGATCAGCTCCTTCGGCGCGGGCGGGGCCAACGCGCATCTGCTCGTCGAGGAAGCGCCTCAGCGGCCTGCTGTGTCGCAGGGGCTCGCGCAGCACGCGGGCGCGCTCGACAGCGTGTTCGTGCTCTCCGCCCGAACCCGCGATCAGCTTCGCGGGGTCGCAGCCCGGCTCGCCCGGGCACTGGTTGACGAGCCCGAGCACGCATTGCCGGACGTTGCGTACACGCTGCGCGCGGCCCGCGTCGCGCTGGCACATCGGGCGGCGATCGTCGCCGAATCACGGGACCTGCTCGTCGACGAACTGAACCGACTCGCCGACACGGCCGCGGCCACAGACGCGACCCGGCTCGGCCGTGCGCCGACCGGCATCGGCGGCCCGCACCAACAGCGCGAGTCGCTGCCCGAGAGCGACGACGCCACGCCCGCCGATTTGGCGCGGCACTGGGTCGCTGGTGGTGACCTGCCGATCGGCGAGCCGCGGACGATCGTGCGTCTGCCGGAGTATCCGTTCGCCCGCGTCCGTTGCTGGGCGCCATCGCCGGACCTGCCGTCCAGCGCCGCGCTCGACCTGGTCCGGCTGTGGACCAAGGACTGGGCGCCCCTCGCCGACGAATCAGTCGAATCAGTGCTCGCCGAGCCATCCGCAGGCGACCTGATCGTCTGTCTGGCCACGGAGAACCAGTACCGGCTCGCTCAAGCGGTCTCGGCGCTCCTCGCTCCAGCCACCGTCGTGCGGCTGGTTCCCGAGGCCGCCGCGGACGCGCTGAACGATGTGGCCCAGGACCTGGTGGTGACCGGCTGGATTGACCTGACCGCCCTCGCGAACGGCGGGCCGGACTGGCAGGTCGTCGTGCCGCTGCTGCAACACTTGCTGCGCCGTCGCCCGCAGGCACAGTTGCGAATGCTCCAGGTGACCACCGGGCTCTTCGGACCCTC
>NZ_CDWWXB010000024.1:2393-6084 GCF_977971855.1 Frankia sp. CoWAU3
TGCTCGGCCCGGACCGGGTATACGTTGTGTCCGCGGGGGGACACGTGGCCTCGGCGCCCTCGTTGCCGACCACCTGGTCGAGCGCGGCGCACGGCGCCTCGCGATCCTCGGCAGGCACCAGCCCGAGCCCGCCACGCGGCGGGCCAGGGAACTGTCGGCGGCGCAAACGAGGCTCGATGCGCGCGGCGTCCGGGTGCTGAGGTACTTCGGGCCGCTGACCGCCGACGGCGGCATCGCCGAGTTCCTGGACGAGGTGCGCGGCACGCTCGGGCCGATCGCGGGCGTGGTGCACTGCGCAGGCCGGGCCCGGCGCCGGCCGGCCAGCTTCGTCTCGCTCGACCTGGCCGAGATCGCCGAGGTCTGGGAGCCGAAGGCGGCCGGGTTCGACACTCTTGCAGGGCTCTGCGAAAAGGACCGGCTGGAGTTCTTCATCTCCTTCTCCTCGGTCTCGGCGGCCCTGCCGAGGCTGGCGGCAGGCGTCGCCGACTACGCGGCCGCCAACGCGTACCTGGACTACGCGGCGGGCGACCACCGCTTCCGCGGCGTCGACTGGCCGGTATGGAGCGAGAGCGGTGCGGCCGCGGGCGGCGTCGCGGCGGGTGAGTCGATCACCGACGCGCAGGGGCTCGCGGTGCTGGACCACGTGATCGCGACGGCGCCGCGCGGGCCGGTACTGGTCACCGTCGGCGCGCAGCCGCCCGCCGCCGACGCCCTCACCGTGAACACCCGCGAGCCGCGACCGGCTCCGGATCCGATGCCGCTCGCGGCTCTGTCTCCAGCCGCCGCCGCACCGTCCTTCTGGCTTGCCGAGCTTTTCGGGGCGGCCCTGCATGTCCCCGCAGCCGAGCTCGACCCAGACATCGGCTTCGCGGAGCTCGGCGTCGAGTCGGTCCTGCTCGCCGAGATCGTCGCCAAGCTTGAGGAGCGGCTTGGGCGCAGCGTCAATCCGGCCGTGCTGCTCGACCACCCCACCCTCAACGAGCTCTCCGGCGCACTGGACCTCGGCGCCGAGGAGGGCCCGTCGCGCGCCGCCGCACCCACGCCCCGGGCGATGACGACGGACCGGCGTATCGCCGTCGTCGGCATCGGCATCGGCTGCCGCTTCCCCGGCACCGAGGGCGTCGACCGGTTCTGGGAGCTGCTGCGCGCGGGGGAGTGCGCGGTCCGCGAGGTGCCGCCGTCGCGCTGGAGCGTCGAGGAGTTCTACGACCCGAACGGAGGCCCCGGCCGCACGCCGAGCCGCTGGGGCGGGTTCGTCGACGGCGTCGAGGACTTCGACCCCGAATACTTCGGCATGACCGACGACCAGGCGCGCGCCATGGACCCGGCCGTCCGGCCGTCGCCGCACTCTGCGACGCCGGTTACCGTGCCGAGGAACTGGCCGGTCGGCGCGTCGGCGTGTACCTCGGGGCGCGGATGTCGGACTACCGCCGCAGGCTCTCGGCCGAGGAACGGGCGCGCTCGCTGGGCGGGGACCAGAACTTCATCGCGGCGTGGCTCGCCCACCACTTCGACCTGCACGGACCGAACCTCGTCGTGGACAGCGCCTGCTCCTCCTCGCTGGTGAGCGTGGAGCTGGCCTGTCAGAGCCTGCTCGACGGCAGCAGCGAGCTCGTGCTGGCCGGCGGTGTCCAGGTGCTGCTCGACGAGGAGCCCTACCTGGACTTCGGCGCGGCCGGGGCGCTCTCCCCGCGTGGGCAGTGCGCGGGCTTCGGCAGCGGGGCCGATGGCTTCGTGCCGGGTGAGGGCTGCGGGCTGCTGTTGCTCAGGCCACTGACGGATGCGCTGCGCGACGGCGACCGCATCCACGGAGTCATCGACGCGGTGGCGGTCGGCAACGACGGCCGGACGATGGGCCTCACGACGCCGAATCCGGTGGCACAGGCCGACGTTGTGCGCCGCGCGTTGGCTGCCTCGGGCCACTCGGCCTCAGCCATCGGCCTGATCGAGGCGCACGGCACGGCGACCCGGATCGGCGATCCGATGGAGCTGCGGGCGCTGGAGACGGTGTGGGCCGAGGATGAAGCGACCAGGGGCCGCGTTGGCACCTGTGGGCTGGGCACGGTGAAGTCCAACCTTGGCCACCTGTTCAGCGCCGCGGGCGTGGCCGGGCTCATCAAGGCCCTGCTGGCTGTGCGGCACGCGCAGGTCCCGCCGACGCTTTTCTGCGAAAAGCCGCACCCGCGCTGCAGCTTCGAACGCTCGGTCTTCGCCCCCGCCCAGACGTTGCGCCCGTGACCGAAGCAGACAGAAAGTGCCCCGCGCGTCGCCGGAGTGAGCGCGTTCGGTCTGGGCGGCACGAATGCCCACGCGGTGGTCAGCTCGCCCCCCGAGCGTGGCCTGGCGGCGGTGATCCGCGAACCGCTGCCGCCGCCGCGGTTCAACCGCCGACGCCTCTGGCGTGAGCGTACGGAATCGTCAGCCCCCGCGCCCGCGGCGCCGTCCCGCATCCTCGCATCCCTGCTCGACATCTCCTTCAGCCCGTCGCCGCGCGCCGCGGCCGTCTCAGCCTCCGGGGAGGACGCGTGACCCTCATCGACGGCATGCCGAGCTCGATCAGCGCGCGGGTGGAGCTGTCGCCCGAGGACTTCGTGATGGCGAACCACCGCGTCCACGGCGTCTCGGTACTCCCCGGCGTCGCGCTGCTCGACCTCATCTACCGCGTGCTCATCGACCGCGGCGTCGACCCGGCCCGCGCCGAGCTGCGCGGGGTGCTGTTCACCGAGGCGATCACCACCCGGCCCGGCCACGGCCGCAAGATCGAGGTCGAGATAACCGTGCCGGACGACGGCGGGTCGCCATCTCCAGCCGGTGGCTGCGCGACGGCGTCCCGCACGGTCGGCGGCACGACCACGCCACCGCGACACTGCTCCTCGGCCCGGCGGGCGCCTCCGACGCGCATCGACCCAACGCCGACCTTGCCACGCTGCTGGCCCGCATCCCGGCCACCGGCTCGACGGAGGAACTCTACCGCCGCGCCCGGGCGGAGCAGATCGTGCACGGCCTGCCGATGAAGTGCGTGGGCGAACTGCGTCAGAGCCCTGAGGGCGTGCTGCTCGCGCGGCTGGAGCTCGACGCGTCGACCCGCGAGCACGAGGACGACTTCTTCCTCCACCCGGCGAAGATGGACGCCTCCACGCTCGCCGGTTTCGGACAGACCCTCGCCTCGGGTCAGGACCCGTTCATCCCCGTGTACATCGAGCGGTTCCGTGCCCCGCGCCAGGTCGGGCACGTCAGCTACGTCCACGCTCCGCGACCCGAGACGCTCTCCGACTCAGGCGAGGTGCTGCGGGGTGACTACGGGGTCTACGACACTGACGGGCGCCTGCTCGTCGAGGTCGTCGGCATGGTCTGCAAGCGCATCCGTCACCCCGACCTGATCACCCGGCCGACGAGGCCGACGAGGACGACGAGGACGACGACGCGCCTCGGCCGACCGGCACCGCCGCGACCGAGGCCGACGTCGTGGACCTGGTCCGCTCGCTGGTCGCGAAAGCTCTCGGGGTGGACCCCGCCGCCGTCGACACGTGTACCGGTTTCTACGATCTCGGCCTGGATTCCGTGGTCCTGTTGGATCTCAGCCGGCTCCTGGAAGCCCACGTCGACGATCAGCTCTACCCGACGTTGCTGTTCGAGTACAGCGATATCCGCTCGTTGTCCCGCCACCTGCACCGCACCTACACCGTGCGGA
>NZ_CDWWXB010000024.1:6531-12699 GCF_977971855.1 Frankia sp. CoWAU3
TGCTGCTGGAGCCGCGCTGGCAGACCGTCCCGGCCGAGCGGACCACTTCCGCTCGATCGCGGCACGTTCTCGTGATCGGCGGCGCGCCGGTGTCCGGGTTCAACCACTTCGTCCCGATGGGCGGCGACTACGCTGTGGAAATCTCCCGGCGCGGCGCCGGACTCGACAGCGTCGTGCTTCAGCTCTCCGTCGTCGCATCGGTCGCCGATCAGGCCGCCTCACTGGTCTGCGCTGTCGCGTCAGCCCTTGCTGCCATCCCCGCGGACGCGACCGGCGAGCCGCGCCTGCTGCTCGTGCGGCCCGAGCGTGGGGACGGCTCGTTCGCGGCGGTCGGTGCCGGGCTGGGAGCGATGTGCGCGACGATCTCCGCCGAGTTCCCGCGCCTGTGCTGCCGCGTGCTCGACGCCGCCCAGTTCGACGCGGCCGTTCTGGAGCGCGAGCTGGCGGACACGACGACGTGCGGCGAGGTCCGCATCCGCGGCGGCATCAGGGAACACATGATGCTCACGGAGGCGGCCACGTCCTCGATCGACGGCCTGGTCGAGCCGGTGTTGCGCCCCGGCGGACGCTACCTGATCAGTGGCGGCAGCGGGGGAGTGGCCCGTGCCCTCACCGAGCACCTGCTTGGCGCAGGGCTGGCGGGCGAGATCATCCTCGTCTCACGTTCCGTGCCGTCCTCGCTGCCTGACGGGATCTCGGTCCGATTCGTGCAGGCCGACGTCACAGACGCTCCCGAACTCGGCCGAGCGCTGGATGCCGCGGCAGTGGACGTCGCAGGGCTCGACGCTGTGCTGCACTGCGCAGGGGCCACCCGCGACGCGCTCTTCTTCAACCAGCGGCCGTCGGACATCGCCGAGGTCCTCGCCCCGAAGGTACGCGGGGTCACCGCACTGGACGGGGTGCTGACGGCCCGCGGCTTCCGTGGAGCGCTGCTGCTGTTCTCCTCCACGTCCGCCGTGCTACCCAATGCCGGCCAGTCGGCGTACGCCTTCGCCAACGCCTACCTTGACCGATTCGCGGAGTGGCGCTCGGATCGCGCCGACGGAGCCGGGCGCACCGTTTCGATCAACTGGCCCTGGTGGCGGGATGGCAGCATGCGCATGCCACAGGACAAGCTGGATCGCGCGCGTCAGACCATCGGCACCACACCGCTGCCCACAGCAGCGGCCGTCGACGGGATGCGGCAGGTGCTTGCGCGCCGTGGCGCCAGCAGAGCCGTCGTGCTCTACGGAGACGTCGAGCGCATTCGTGCGAGCCTGGTCGCGCCTGCTCCGGCGCCCGTGCCTGCTCCGGCGCGGGCGCTCGTCTCCGCCCCCACGGAGGACGGCTTCGCCGTCGCCGTCATCGGTCTGGCCGGTCAGTATCCACGGGCCCGGGATATCGCTGAGTTCTGGGACAATCTCACGGCCGGGCTGGACTGCATCACCGAGATCCCGGCCGACCGTTGGAACTCCGCCGACTACTTCGACCCGCGCAAGCCGCTGCCTGGCCGCAGCTACGGCAAGTGGGGCGGCTTCCTTGACGGCGTGGACCTGTTCGACCGCGCGTTCTTCGGCATCTCGCGCCGCGAGGCGGAGCGGATGGACCCCCAGGAACGGTTGTTCCTCACCACTTGCTGGCAGGCTATCGAGGACGCGGGCTACTCGCCCGACGAGCTGGCCGGTCGGCCGGTCGGCGTGTTCGTCGGCGTGATGTGGAACCACTATCAGCTGGTCACCAGCGAGGGGCCGACCCGCGCGGCGCCGACCGCGATGCACGCGGCGGTCGCGAACCGGGTCTCCTGGACGCTGGACCTGCGCGGCCCGAGCATGGCGGTGGACACGGCGTGCTCCTCCTCGCTCACGAGCCTGCACGTGGCCATGGAGAGCCTGCGCAGCGGGGAGAGTGCGCTCGCGCTGGCGGGCGGCGTCAACCTCACGCTGCACCCGCAGAAGTACCTCCAGCTGTCGGAAGGCCAGTTCCTGTCCACCGATGGCCGCTGCCGCAGCATGGGCGCGGGCGGCGACGGCTACGTGCCGGGGGAGGGCGTCGGGGCCGTTCTTCTCAAGCCGTTGCGACAGGCCCTCGACGACGGCGACCACATCCATGGTGTACTTCGTGCCGGCGTGCTGAACCACACTGGCCGCACCGCGGGATTCACCGTGCCGACGCCGGCTGCGCAGAGCGCTGTCATCCGTGACGCCATCGACCGGGCCGGATGGGAGCCGGGCAGCGTCGGCTACATCGAGGCGCACGGCACCGGCACCGCGCTCGGCGACCCGATCGAATCCGAGTCGATCGCGCGTGCCCTCGCCCCGACCGGCGGCTGCGTCGTCGGGTCGGTCAAGTCCAACATCGGGCATCTTGAGAGCGCGGCCGGAATCGCGGGGCTGACGAAGGTGCTCCTTCAGCTTCGGCACCGGACGCTCGTCCCCTCGCTGCACGCAGCCGAGCTCAACACGGAGCTGCGCTGGGACCGCGCCGTGTTCCGCGTGCCGTTGACCACGATGCCCTGGCCGGAGCCAGCGCCGGGCGCGCTGCGACGGGCCGGCGTCAGCGCGTTCGGTGCGGGCGGGGCCAATGCGCATGTGCTCGTGGAGGAGGCGCCCGCCGAACTGCAGCGGACCGCGATGTCCAGCGGCCCGTACGTCTTCCCGTTCTCCGCTCGCGACGAGAAGGCGTTGCTCGACACCGTGCGGGCGCACCTGGCGTTCGTCGAGGACCGCCCCGAGCGGATGAGGTACCTGACCAAGCTGGTCGCCGCCGCGTTGAGCGTGAGCGAGGACCAGATCGACCTCGCCGAGTCCTTCGCCGATCTCGGTCTCGACGCGGCCATGCTCCGCCGACTCGCCGACGAGCTCGGGACCGTGGCGGGCCTCGGTCCCGACTCGAGTATCGCGTCGGTCTGCGACACAGCGTCGGTCTGCGACCCAGTCGGATCCGGGTCGGACACGACCTTTCTCGCCGACGTCGCCCACACCCTCCAGCGCGGCCGACGAGCCATGCTCGTGCGCGCGGCCGTTGTGGCGGCCACCATGGAGGAGTACCGCGACGCTCTCAGGGATCTGCTGGCAGGAAGGCCGAGCGTGTCATCCCGATCTTCGGATGGCGTCGCGGAGCACGCCGAGCTCGCGCGGAAGTGGGTCGACGGTGCCGACGTGGACTGGCCGACGCTGCCCGGCGCCCGCAGGATCTCGCTGCCGACGTACCCGTTCCGCGGCGAGCGGTGCTGGGTCGGCGGCTGGGAGCGACGGCAGGCTGTGCAACGCGTCGAACCGCCCGTGCCTGCGGCGGTGCCGGCGTCGCCCGTACCGGCCGAGCCGTTCCGCGACACCGCCGAGCCGTTCCGCGACACCGAGGACCTGAGCGTCCAGATCCTCGATCACGGCATCGCGGTCGTCACGATGCACGACCGTTCGTGCTCGAACATGTTCAGCCAGGAGCTGACCAGTGCTCTGATCTCGGCCTTCGCCGACATCGATGCCCGCGACGAGGTGAACGTCGTCGTGCTCACCGCGCGTGGCCCGGCGTTCAGCATGGGCGCGACGCAGGACGCCCTGCTTGCGCTCTCACAGGGGCAGACCAGGTTCACCGACGTGCCCTTCATGTACGAGGGCCTGCTGCGCTTCGGCAAGCCCGTCGTCGCCGCGATCCAGGGCCACGCCTCGGGCGGCGGGCTGGTGTTCGGGCTGTGGGCCGACATCGTCGTGATGTCCCGCGAGGGCCTGTACAGCGCGAACTTCACCGGGTACGGGTTCACGCCGGGCCTGGGCGCGACGTACATCCTCGAGCGGCGGTTCGGGCGGACGCTTGCCGCAGAGCTCTTCTACACCGCGCGCGGGCTCAGCGGGGGAGAGTTGGAACGGCGCGGTGCGGCGGTGCGGTTCGCGGATCCGCAGGACGTGCTCGCCGACGCGATGACCGTCGCCGCGGCCATCGCGCAGTCGGCACCGGAGGCCGTACGCGCGCTCAAGCGTGACCTGTCCGACCGCGTGCTCGGCGAGCTGCCCGACATCCTCGCACGCGAAAGCCGGATGCACGTCCAGGTCCTGGGCGAGGGATCGGCGCGCCGGGTGCGAGAGCACTTCGAGCGGATCCAGGCGGTTCGACCCGCCACACAGCCCCCCGAACCCGCACCGGCTGCTCCCCGCGACGGCCTGGACCCCGCGACGGTTGCCGCGGCCATCACTGCGGCGCTTGGCGAGATCCTCTATCTCGACCCGTCCGAGATAGACGTGCACCAGAGCTTCACCGACCTGGGAATCGACTCCCTCGGCGCCGTCGAACTCGCCAGGGTGGTGAACGGCCGGTTCGGGCTGGCACTGGACTCCGTCGTCGCGTACGACCATCCGAATGTCAGTGCACTGACCGTGCACGTGTGCGACGAGCACGAACGGACGGCGGGCCTTGTCGAGGCCGTACGTCACGCACCGGCGCCCGCCCCGCCCGCCGCGCCGGCGATCGCACCCTTCGCCGTGTCCGCCCGAGCGCTCGCGGCTGTTTCCAGCTCGGGCCAGGGCCGCGTGGCACTGCGCGCGGTCCCTGAAGGCGCCACGCCTCCGACTCCCCAGCCCGTCGATCCCGATGCGATCGCCGTGATCGGCATGGCTGGGCAGTTCCCCGACGCACCGGACCTGGCCACGTTCTGGGCCAACCTCGCCGCCGGGCGCAGCTCCGTGCGCGAGGTGCCGTGCGAGCGCTGGGACGTGGACGCCGTCTTCGACCCGGACCGACGCGCCGCCGGCCGCACGTACAGCCGGTGGGCGGCGATGCTCGACGACGTCGAGTCCTTCGACCCGGCGGTGTTCCAGCTCTCCCCGCTGGAGGCCGACTCGATGGATCCGCAGCAGCGGCTGTTCCTGCAAACCGCCTACCACTGCCTCGAGGACGCCGGATACGCGCGGCGCGGGTCCGGTCCCCGGCCCTGGGGCGTCTTCGTGGGCTGTGCCGCGGGCGACTACCCCGACGTGCTCGATGCGGCCGGGTGGTCCTCGGTTGGTGCGCACGCGTTCCTCGGCAACGCGGCCTCGGTTCTGCCCGCGCGCATCGCCTACCTCATGGACTTCACCGGTCCGACGCTCGCCGGCGACACCGCCTGCTCGTCCTCACTCGTCGCCGTGCACTTCGCGTGCGAGGCAATCCGGCGCGGCGACTGCGAGGCCGCCCTCGCGGGCGGGGTAGCCGTGATGACGACGCCGCGCATGCAGGTGATGACCAGCCAGACCGGCATGCTCTCTCCCACCGGGCGTTCGGCGCCGTTCGACGCGTCGGCGGACGGGATCGTGCTGGGCGAGGCCGTCGGCGCGATCCTGCTCAAGCCGCTCCGCCGCGCCCTCGCCGACGGGGACACCGTGCACGGTGTGATCCTCGGCTCCGGCATCAACGGCGACGGCCGCACCAACGGTCTGACCGCGCCCAGCGCCCTCTCCCAGGAACGACTGCTGCGCCAGGTACACGAGCACGCGGGCATTGACAAGACGCGTGACCTCGGCTGTATGGAGGCGCACGGCACCGGCACCCGCCTGGGCGACCCCATCGAGGTCAAGGCCCTGGCAGCGGTGCTCGGCGGTGCACGGCCGGACGGAGCGCCCTGCTACCTGGGTTCGGTCAAGGGGAACATCGGCCACACCACGACGGCGGCGGGCATCGCGAGCGTCATCAAGGTGCTGCTGGCGCTGCGTCACCGCCGGATCCCGCCAAGCATCAACTTCACGCGGCTGAACCCGGAGATCACCGGTGAAATCGCGCCGCTTGAGGTCGCCTTGAAGCTCGTCGACTGGGCGCCGGACCAGGTCACCGGCCGCAGGATCGCGGCGGTCAGCGGATTCGGCTTCAGCGGGACCAACGCGCACCTCCTGATCGGCGAGGCGGTCGTGTCGGCCACGGACGGCCCGCGACCCGCCGCGCAGAGCACCCAGGAGGAAGCCGTGTACCTGGTACCCGTGTCCGCGGTGAACCGGGCCGCACTCTCCCGCACGGCGGACGCGCTCGCCCGCGGGCTGGAGGCGGAACGGCCCGCGCTCGCGGACGTGGCCTACACGCTGAACGCGGGCCGGACCCACTTCCCCGTGCGGGCGGCAGTCGTCGCGGCGAGCCTCGACGAGCTGATCTCCGGACTTCACGCGCTTGCCGGCGGCCAGATCCCGCCTGCCGCCAGGACCAGCGAAACCGCCGGGTCCCTGGAAGCGG
>NZ_CDWWXB010000024.1:12931-13510 GCF_977971855.1 Frankia sp. CoWAU3
CGCTCGCCAGGGCCCGCGACGCGGCGAGCGTGCAGTCCGTGCTGCTGCGCTGCGCCGAGGCATACCGCGCGGGCGTGCTCGCGGACCTCGACATCGCTCAGCGGCCCGGGCGGCGGATCCCGTTGCCGGGCTACGTTTTCGGCGGATGCCGGCACTGGCCGCGGCCTGCGACCGACCAGGCATCCGCGCCGGCTCCAGCCACGCCCGCATGGCCCGCACCGGGCGCGGCGCTCCATCCTGAGCACCCGGTCATCAAGGACCACCGCATCGGCGGTCGCCGTTTGCTGCCAGGTATGGCGACCGTGGCCCTCGCGGTCGACGCGGCCGCTCGACGCGGCGTCACTCTGCCGCTCAACCTGCGCTCCGTCCAGTGGCTGCGTCCCCTGATCGTCGACTCCGCACAGCCTGTCGAGCTTTCCGTGACCGAGGGTAGCGGCGATCTCCGCTTCCAGCTCGGTCCGGACGAGCAGTGGCGCGTGCGAGGCCGGATCGTCACGCATGACGGTGCCGACTCCGACCTCGAACTCGACATCGCCGCGATCGCCGCGCGCTGCCCGGACACCCGAAGCGCCGACCGCC
>NZ_CDWWXB010000024.1:13794-15864 GCF_977971855.1 Frankia sp. CoWAU3
CGGTCGGCGAGGACGAGGTGCTCGCGTACCTCGACGGCCCGCTGGACTCCGCGCCCGGTGCTTGCGTCAGTGTGCAGTTCCTCGACGCGGCGATGCAGGCGGCTGCCGCGCTGAGCACCGCGGGCGGCGCTCTGCTCCCCTTCGCCGCCGAGCGGATCGGCGTGCTCGGGCCGACCCCCGCCCGCGGTGTCGTGCACGTCCGCCGGAACGGCCGCACGTACCAGGTCTCCGTCGCGGACGAGTCCGGTCACGTCCGGGTGCTGATCAGCGGCCTGACGCTGCGTCCGCTCGCCGACGACGCGCCCGCCGCCGAGCCGCTGCGCATCCTCGAACCGGTCCTGCGCCCGGCCGCCCCGCTGCGACCGGCCCCAGGCACCGGTCACCGCGTCGTCGTGCTGAGCGACTCGGCCGATCCCCTCGCCGCGGACCTGGCGGCGGTCCACCGCGCGCACGGCGACACCGCGGCCATCGCCGACGCCGCCGACGAAGCGGCGCTGCTCGGCCCCGACGGCCGGGGACCTGACCTGCTCTACGTGCTCGGACTCGGCGGGTCGCTCGCGGACCACGAGTCGCGATCGGCCCGGCGCCTGCTGAACGCCGTCCGTGTGCTCGGCGCAGCAGGCGCGGCCGACGGAACCACCATCAAGGTCGTCCACGCCGGCGAACCGCCCGGCCGCGCCCGCCGAGCCGCCGCGGGGCGCGACCCTGCACGGCCTGGCCCGCTGCGTCGCGGCCGAGTTCGGCCGCTGGACGGTCGGATGCATCGACGTCGTCGCACCGAATGACTGGAGCCACCGCGACCTGGCCCATGCGCTCTACTCCGAGTCCCCCGAGGAGGCGCTCGTCATCCTGCGCGACGGCGGTCGGTGGATTCGAGCCCTGACCCCGGTGGAGCAGCCGGGCGACAATGCCGCCGACCCGACGGACGTGTTCCGCCGCGGCAGCACCTACCTCGTGATCGGAGGCACCGGGGGCATCGGATCAGTGCTCTGCCGCCACCTCGCCTCCACCGCCGGAGCCCGGCTCGTGCTGCTCGGCCGCCGCGCCGCGTCGGACGATCGCGTGCGCACCCAGCTCGCCGAGATCGCCTCGCTCGGTGGCGACGTCGCGTACGTCCAGGGCGACGTGGCGGATCCCGGCGCGCTCGCCGCTGCGATCCGCACGGCTCACGACAGGTTCGGCGGCCTGAACGGCGTCGTGCACGCGGCGATGGACCTGCACGACCGGTCACTGCTCCGCATAACGGACGCCGGGCTGGAGGGCGTGCTCGCCGCCAAGACAGCGGGCGTGATCGCGCTCGGCGAGGCCGTGCGCGATCAGAACCTCGACTTCCTGCTGTTCTTCTCCTCCGCGATCGCCTTCACCGAGGCACCTGGCCAGGGCAGCTACGCGGCCGCCACCACGTTCGAGGACGCCTACACGGCCTACCTGGCGCGATGCCTGCCCTTCCCGGTCCGCACGGTGAACTGGGGTTACTGGGGTTCCGTCGGCGCGGTGGCGGACGCCGGCTACCGGAACCGGTTCGGCCGGATCGGCATCGGCTCGATCGAGCCCGACGAGGGCATGGCGGCGATGACCCGGCTGCTGGCGTCGCCGCTGGGTCAGGTCGTCGTGGTCAGGGGCACGCAGGAGGGCCTGCGTCGACTGGGGGCCGTCGCAGGCGAAACGGACGTCCTTCAGTCCGCGCACCGCTCCTTCGCAGCCCTCGATGATTATGCCGCCGCGCTGCTACGCGCCCGCCTCGCCGCGCTTTCCCCGGAAGCCGATCTCAAGGCCTTCCTGCGCACCCGTTTCGCCCCGAACCGGTACGGCGCGGCGGCGCTCGACTCGTTCGCGCGCATCCTCGACCGCGCCGATGGCCCGCCCGCCGCTGCCCCGGATGCCGACGAGCTCCTCGCCGCCTACCCCGCGCTCGCGCCGCACGTCGACGTGCTGCGGCGTTGCGTGGAGGCACTGCCGGACGTGCTCGACGGCACCCGGCAGCCCACCGAGGTGCTCTTCCCGCGTGGCTCGACCGACCTGGTGGAGCGCGTCTACCGCGGCGACCCGATCAGCGACTTTCACCACCGG
>NZ_CDWWXB010000024.1:16115-19877 GCF_977971855.1 Frankia sp. CoWAU3
CCTTCGGGCGCGAGAACCCGTTCATGACCTTCGAGATCCTCGACATCGAGGCCAGGCCCGTGGCGAGCCGGCTCGCCACGGCTGACATCGTCATCACAACGAACGTGCTGCACGCGACGACCTCCATCGCGCGCACGCTCGGCAACGTCGCGATGATGCTACGGCCTGGCGGACTGCTGATACTCAACGAGGCCACTGGGATCTCGCCCTTCGTCACCCTCACCTTCGGCCTCACGCCCGGCTGGTGGAAGTTCGACGACGCCGACCGGCGGCTGCCAGGCGGACCGCTGCTGTCCACCGGCCAGTGGCGCACCGAGCTCACCGCCGCGGGCTTCGAGGTCGAGGACGTCGCCGGGCTGCCCGGCACTCCCGCCGACCGGCTCCAGCAGGCCGTGCTCATGGCGCGGCTGCGGACTCCGGCCGACCGCCCGCAGGCCGCCGATGCCCCGGTGGACCGCGACCGGGCCACCGACCACGTGCGCCGGGTCTTCGCCCGGGTAATGAAATTCGACCCTGAAGACCTGGACGAGCGCGCCACCTTCGACCAGTACGGCATCGACTCGCTGATCAGCCTTGCCATCATCGATGAACTTGCGCGGGACTTCGACGAGCTGCCCGCCACGTTGCTGTTCGAGAACCTGACCATGCTTGAGGTCGCGGACTGGCTGCTGGCCGAGCGCGCCACGCAGGTGCAGGCCGTCCTCGTACCGACCTCGGAGACCGTCCCTGTGGCCACCGTGCCGCACACTGCTCAGACCGCGGTCCCGCACGCGCCGGAGCCAGCTACCCAAAGCGACGAGCCGATGCGCATCGCGGTCATCGGTGTCGAAGGGCGATACCCCGCCGCCCCGGACCTCGACGCCTTCTGGCGTCTGCTCTCCCGCGGCGAGACCGCCGAGAGCGACGTGCCGCCCGAGCGATGGAACTGGCGAGAGAACCTCACGGTCTCCCCGGACGGCACCGAGATCGGCCGCCGGGGCTGCTTCCTGAGCGACATCGACGGTTTCGACGCGGGCTTCTTCGGCATCCTGCCCCGCGATGCCGAGGACATCGACCCGCAGGAGCGGTTGTTCCTCGAGATCTGCTGGAATCTGCTCGACCGCGCCGGTCAGCTCGCCGAGGACACCCGCAGCCGCGAGACAGGGGTCTTCGTCGGCACCATGTACCACTCCTACGGGCAGCTGGCGGCGACCCAGTGGGCCTACGGCAGCTACCCGAACGCCCACTCCGCGTCCTGGTCGGTCGCCAACCGCGTCTCCTATCTGCTCGACCTGCGCGGGCCCAGCTTCGCGGTCGACTCCGCATGCTCCTCCTCGCTGCTCTCGGTGCATCTGGCCTGCGAGAGCCTGCGCCGCGGCGAGTGCCGCACCGCCATCGCGGGCGGGGTGAACCTCATCCTTCACCCGGCGCATCTGCGCGCGCTCGGGAATCGGAACATGCTCGCAGCCGACGGCCGGTGCAAGGTGTTCGACGAGTCCGCGGACGGGTTCGTGCCGGGCGAGGGGGTCGGCGCGGTGCTGCTCAAGCCCCTCGCCGACGCTGAGCAGGACGGTGACGAGGTGCTCGCGGTGATCCTCGCCTCCTCCACCAACGCGGGCGGCCGCACCAGCGGCTACACCGTCCCGAACCCGCGGGCCCAGGCCGCGCTTATCGCCGACGTTCTGGACCGATCGGGCATCGACCGGGCCACCGTCGGCTACGTGGAGGCGCACGGCACGGGCACCGCGCTCGGCGATCCGATCGAACTGTCCGCGCTGGCCTCGGCGCTGCTGACGGACGACGGCAGGCCCGCGGGCACGGCGTGCGCGGTGGGCTCGGTCAAGGCGAACATCGGCCATCCCGAAGGCGCGGCCGGGATCGCCGGGCTGACCAAGGCGCTGCTTCAGCTCCGGCACGGGGCGATTGTTCCCTGCGCGAATCTGACCACTGTCAGCAACGAGATCAGCGGTGCCGCGCGTCGGTTCACGTCACCGACGGCGCTGATCGACTGGCCCGCTCCCCCTGACGGCGGGCCGCGACGGGCCGGCGTCAGCTCCTTCGGGGCGGGCGGCGCCAACGTGCACCTCGTGCTGGAGGATGCGCCGCGCCGATTGGGCGGCGAGCCCGCGCAAGGACCGGAGGTCCTGCTGCTCTCCGCGCGCGCCCGCGAGGCGTTGCGTGAAGCCGCGAGGGCCCTTGCCGACCAGGTGGAGGCCGAACGGCCGGACGCGGCGCGACTGGCGGCCCTCTGCTACTCCAGCCAGGTCGGTCGGCGCGAGTTTTCGCATCGGCTGGCCGTGCACGCCCAGAATCCCGAGTCCGTCGTCGCCGCGCTGCGCGCCGCTGCTACCGCGGAACGGCACGCGAACCTGGTCGCGGGTGCCGCGCCCGCGCGCCCTGACCGCAGCCGCCCTCCGCTCGCCGTGGACGCGAACTCGGACGGCTGGACGGCAGCCATCGAGTGGGTGACCGGCACGCCTGTGCGCTGGCGCGAGGCCTGGAGGGGACAGGTCGTCAGAGCGAAGCTGCCGACGTATCCGTTCCAGCGCCTCCACACCTGGCAGCGTTACGCCGGTCCAGTTCCTGGGCTGATCGCGGCCACGCCGAACGCCGCGCCCGTCCTCGCAGCCGACCAGCCACTCGTCTTCCAGCGCGCAGAGTGGACACCGCGCCCGCGCGCGGCATCGGCGCTCCCCGAACCGACCGCTGCCTGTACGACGCTGCTGCTTGGAACCGACGCCGCGCTGCGCAACGCCGTGGTCGCCCGCCTTCGCTCGGCAGGCCGCCCCGTGATCGACCTGTCCGACACCGCGTCAGGCGGCGACACGCGTCCTGTCGACCTGCGTGACTGGGCAGAGCTGGATCGCGTCGCTGCGGAACGCGCCGACGCCGGAGCCCCGGTCCGCCTCGTGCTGTGCTGTACCGCGGCGCCGGACGAGGACCTGCCTGGTTACGCCGCCACCCGCGACGCGCTCGACCACGGCCTCAAGGTGCCCTTCGCCGCCTCCGCCGCAGCGCTGAGAGCCTCGCCGGAGGTTTCGGTCCGCGTCGGCGTGGCGTCGTGTGACCTGCTGGGCCGCTCGGCCGCGGCCGCGCTGCGGACTCTCGCCGCCGAGCACCCGAGGCTCTCCGCCGTCACGCTCCGCATGGAGATCACGGAGCCCGCGGCCGACCGGGCCGCCGCGCTCCTGGCCGAGATCGAGGTCTGCGAAACCGGGGTCACCGAGATCGCGTTCACCGGTGGGCAGCGCCTCGTCCGTGCGCTGACGGCCTTCGAGCTCATGCCATCCACGTCGATAAGCGCGAGTGTGATCCGATCTGCCGGCAACTACCTGATATCGGGTGGCGGCGGTGCGCTGGGCCTGCTGTTCGCGCGCCACCTCGTGGACGCGGACGCCGGATCGGTCACCCTGATCGGCCGGTCGGCGGGCACCGAGCGGCTGCGGGCTGCTGTCGCGGAACTTGGCCGTGCCGCGACCTATCGCGTCTGCGACGTGGCGGGCGCCGGGTCCGTCGCGGACCTCGTAGATGAACTGCGGCGTCTGCACGGTCCCCTGCACGGCGTCCTGCACGCCGCGGGCGTGACCCGGGACGGCCGTGCGTTGCGCAAGTCGGCGGCGGACTTCGACGAAGTCCTGGGCGTGAAGGTGCTCGGCGCGACCGCGCTCGACGAGGCGACCCGCGAGGACGGGCTCGACTTTTTCGTCATCTTCTCCTCCGTCGTTGCCGAGGTGCCGAACCCGGGGCAGGCCGACTACCGCGCGGCCAACGCGTATCTGGGGG
>NZ_CDWWXB010000024.1:20163-23221 GCF_977971855.1 Frankia sp. CoWAU3
AGTGGGCCGACGCGCGTGCCGAACTCGTCCGGCAGGGCCGCCGCTCTGGACGCACGGTCGCGGTCGGCTGGCCGCTATGGGCCGAGGGCGGCATGAGTCCCGACCCGAGCACGCTGCGCCTGCTGACCGGGCGGTCGGGGATGGTGCCGTTCACCACCCGGTCGGGCCTCGCGGTCTTCCAGGCCGCTCTCGCCGACGACGCCGGGAGCTTCGTCGTCCACGCGGCCGCCGCCGACGACAAGCCGGAAGTGCCCGCCGCGCCGCCGGAGCCCACAGGAGGTGCGGCGGCGCTCGGTCAAGATTCGGTCGAGTGTGAGCTGCGCCGCATCGCCTCCGGCTTCCTGCTGGTTCCCGAGGACGAGGTGGACCTCACCGAGGACCTGCTCGACGCGGGCTTCGACTCGGTCTCGCTGACCGAGCTGATCGGCCAGGTCAACGCGCTCTACGGCCTCGACCTGCTGCCGACGGTGCTCTTCGAGTGGACGACGCTGAGCGCCCTCGCGCGCTATCTGACGAGCAACCACACCGCCCAACTCGCCCCCGCCGCTTCGTCAGTCGCCGACGTTCCGCCAGACGTGGTGGTCTCGGAGGCCGCTGTCCCCCAGACTGACACCGCGGACGCCGCTGCCACCCCAGACGAGATCGCCATCATCGGCATCGCTGGAATCTTGCCCGGGTCGCCCGGTATGCACGAATACTGGCGGCACCTCGCCGCGGGCCACGACCTGATCACCGCGCCGCCGGCCGACCGCCTCGAACTGCTCGCCGATCCCGAACTCAAGGGCCTCGAAGGTGGGTTCCTCGCCGATATCGGGCGCTTCGACGCGCGCGCCTTCCGGATCTCGCCGCAGGAGGCCCGGGTGATGGACCCGCAGCAGCGGCTCTTCCTCACCGCCGCGCGGGACGCGATCCTGGACGCGGGATATGCCCCGGCCGACCTCGCTGGTTCCCGGACCGCAGTGTTCGCGGGCGTCTCCACCGCGGACTATGACGATCTGCTGCGTGTGGGCGGCGCCGCCGTCCACGCGCACACCGCGAGCGGCATCGCCCACTCCATCCTCGCCAACCGCGTCTCGCACGCCCTCGACCTGCACGGGCCGAGCGAGGCAGTGGACACCGCGTGCTCCAGTTCCCTGGTTGCGATTCACCGGGGTGTCACAGCCCTGCGCGCGGGCGAGTGCGAGGCCGTACTCGCCGGGGGAGTCAGTGCCCTGTTGAGCCCGGGCCTGTTCCGTGCCTTCGGGCAGTCCGGGATGCTCAGCCCCGGCCATCGCTGCCGTACCTTCGACCGGTCCGCGGACGGCTATGTGCGCGGCGAGGGCGTCGGCGTCGTGCTGCTCAAGCCCCTGGCTGCCGCCCGGGCCGGCGGTGACCACGTCTACGCGGTGATCGCGGGCTCGGCCGTCAACCACGGCGGCCGCGCCTCCTCGCTCACCGCGCCGAACCCGGCACTCCAGGCAGAGGCGCTGTACAGCGCCTACAAACGCGCCGCGATCGACCCGCGCACCCTCACCTTCATCGAGGCACATGGCACGGCGACCCCGCTCGGCGACCCCGTGGAGGCCGACGGAATCAAGCGCGCAACTCGGCGCCTGTACGACGAGCACGGAGCCACCGTGCCCCACGAGCCCGTACTGGCGCTCGGATCGGTCAAGAGCAACCTCGGACACCTGGAGGCCGCCTCCGGGATCGCAGGGCTCCTCAAGACGGTGCTCGCGATGCAGAACGGCGTGCTGCCACCGTCACTCCACTTCGACGAGCCGAACCCGCATCTGCGATTCGCGGATAGCCCGCTGTACGTCAACACCGAGGCCAGGCGGTGGCCGTATGTCACCGACGAGCACGGCCGGAACGTGCGTGTCGCGGGCGTCAGCTCCTTCGGCTTCGGCGGCACCAACGCCCACGTCGTCCTGCGCGCCGACCGGTCGGACCCGGGCCCGTCCGCCTCGCCGGGCTCGTGGCTGGTCCCGGTCAGTGCGTACGACGCCGCGAGTCTCGCCGCACGCGCCGCCGCGCTCGCGGACGACATCCGCGATCGTGCCGAGCCGTTGATCGCAGAACTCGCCTGTTCGCTGCAGCTTTCCGACCGTCACGGCGCCGTGCGTGCGGCGCTGATCGCAGACGACGTGAGCGACCTGCTGAAGCTGCTCGCCGAGCTCGCGGGCTCCGGCGGCGACGCGGCCGGAAGCGTGCTGATCGGTGACGGCGAGGTGCCCGAGCCGCTGCGGGCTGACGCGGCCCGCTGGACGGACGGCGGGTCGATCGACTGGCGGCGGTACTGGGCGGAGGGCCGTCCCGGCCGCGTCACCCTGCCGACCCCGGCGCCGCGCGGTGCCACGTACTGGTTCGACGGCCGAGCATCGCTGGCAGGAGGTACTCCGCCCATGGCCGAAACGCGCGTCGAAACCACGTCTGAGGCCCCGGTCGCATCGTCGGCCCCACGCCCGCGCATCCGCCTCACGCCCACCGCGGCACGTCCGGCGGCCGTCGTGCGTGAGCAGAAGCGGCAGCCTGAGAAGCCCGCCGTTCCCGTGCCCGCTGCGTCAACACCCGCGTCGGCGCCGCGGTCCGTCTCGGCCTCCCACGTCGCGATCGTTATCCGCGACCGCGCGGCGCGTCTTCTCGACATCGACCCCGCCGAATTCCCGCTCGACGCCTCGTTCACCGAATTCGGCCTCGACTCCATCTTCCGCATGGACCTGGCCCGCGAGCTGGCCACGTTCTACAACGTCGAAGTCAGGGCTGCCGACCTCTACGAGTTCGACGGTGCGAACGACCTCGCCCAGCGCATCGCCTCCGCGGCGTCCGAGGCGTCTCTGCCAGCCGAGCCCGCCGCCGCGTCGATCGACCCCCAGGCCGTCGTCGAACCCACCGACGACCCGGCTGCCCTCCTCACCCGCATCGTTGAGAGCATCACCGGCCACGCTCTCCAGCCCGGTGAGGACTTCACCGCCCACGGGCTCACCTCCTTCGACATGCTCCGCATCATCAGCGCGCTGGAACGCGAGTTCGGCTCGCTTCGTAAGACCCTGTTCTTCGACCACCCGACCGCCGCATC
>NZ_CDWWXB010000024.1:23775-27775 GCF_977971855.1 Frankia sp. CoWAU3
GCGACATCGCCCCGCTCGCGTTCCTGGGCGCGCGGCGCAGCGCCTATTTCAACTTCTCCCGCCGCGGAACGGACCTGCTCGCCTGGAGCTATGCCGGGTCGGAAGCCGACTTCCCGATCCTCGCGGGCGAATACGTGTCCTACACACGCCGCCACGGCCTCAACTCGAACTTTCTGTCCATGATCCCACTCGCCGAGGCCGGGGGGGTCCCGCTATCCGCCACGCCATTCGGCGCGGTCCAGCGGCTCGAGGACCTGCAAAGCTTCAGCATGAGCGGCGGCCGGATGAACAGGCTGCGCTACATGGTCGGCAAGTTCGGACGTTCCGGCCGCGTCGAGACGCGCGAGTACCGGGTCGGCAGCGATCCCGCGATGGATGCGCGGATCGTCAAGCTGATCGAGCGCTGGGCGAGCGGCAAGCAGATGGTCAACCCGTACGTGCCGATCTTCCGTGAAGAGCTGGCCCACGGCGTACTCGGCCACCGGCATCGCATGTTCCTGACCACCGTGAACGACACGCTGTCCAGCGCCGTGATCCTCACCAACATCTTGTCGGAGAACGGGTATCTGCTTGACCTCGAATTCTACCCGCCGGACATGGCGCTCGGCGGCCTGGAGTACGCGATCGTCCACATCCTGCAGTTGCTCGCCGAGGAGGGCTGCACGGTTTTCAGCTTCGGCGCGAGCTTCGGTGTGCGGATCGCCAGCTCGCCCACCGCGTCCGAGGAGGTCGAGCGCGGCCTCGCCGAGCTGCGTGACGCGGGGATCTTCGGCTCCGGGAACTTCCAGTTCAAGAACAAGTTCCGGCCGGTCAACGCGCCGATCTTCCTGTGTCAGCCCGCTGATCCGCCGCACACGTCGGTGGCCGACGTCATCCTGATGATCGCCAATCCGGATGTCTCGGCCGACGCGCCGGGCCTGCGCACGGTCGCGGCCACGACCCGCGTCGAGCTCGCCCCGGTGGAACCCGCTCGGCCCGCGCCCGCATCCGGGACGCTCGATGACGCTGCCGCCGCGCGCCGCGCCCGGCTCGCCGGGCACGGTTGGAACCCGCTGGCCCTCGACTACGACGATGTCGAGCTCGACCTGGTCACCGACTCCTGGGCCGAGCACGCCGCGGCCTTCGTTGACAGCGCCGTCGCCGACCTGCGCGCCCGCTCCCGCACCCGCCGCGGCGAATCCGAAGTCTCGCCCCCGTCCTGGCTCCCGTTCCCCTCGATGACGGTCACCGGCTCGGGCCGGGGTGCCGAGGCGCTGCTGTGCCGCGCATGGCCAGGTCGGCGCGGCGTGGTCCTGAACAACACTCTCTTCCCGACCTGGAACCTGAGCCTGCTGGAGAACGGCTTCCAACCGGAGACCCTTGCCGCCGATGACGCCGACGCGTCGCCCACGCGCCTCGCCGCCCCGGCGAACCCCGTGGCGTTCGTCTGCCTCGAGATCGGCAGCAACGCGAGCGGCGGACTGCCGCTGACGCTGGCAGAGCTGCGCCAGGCCCGCGAGGCGACCGCCGCTGCCGGGGTGCCGCTCGTCCTCGACGCCACCAGGATCGTCGGCAACGCGATCCTGATATCACGGCACGAACAAGGTCAACGCGGCCGCGACGTGTGGCAGATCGTGCGCGAGATGCTCGGGCTCGCCGACGCGATCACCATCAGCCTCGCCAAGGAGTTCGGCCTCGACTTCGGCGGCATCCTTGCTACCTCGCACCCCGCACTCGCCGAACACGTGGCAGCACACGGAGCCGAGCTCGGCGTCAACGCCCGGCGCATGGTCGGCACCGCCCTCTCCGAGACCGACCGCATACGTGAAGCCGTGGCCGCCCGCCTCGATGCGGTCCAAGCACTCTGGGACGAGCTCAGCGCGGCACGTGAACGCGACAGCCTTCGCCAGGCGCTCGTCGGCCCTGCCCCCGGCGCGCACTGCGTGCTCCTCGACGTCGCGCAACTCCCGGCCTTCGCCGGCCTGCACGCTCCGGTGCCCAGCTTCCTGGCCTGGCTGTTCGAGCGGACGGGACTGCGTGCCGGGCCGCACCTGATCCCCACTTCGGCGGTCGGTTCCAAGCACCTGCGGCTCGTCAGGCTGGCCGTGCCGCTCGGCCTCGACATCGAACGCTGCCTCGCGGCGGGACGCGCCCTCGCCGCCGCCCTGACCGACCCGCAGCCGCTCGACCTACTGCCGGTCGGCGCTGCGGTCGCCGTCATGGCCGCCGCGACAGGGGTCTTCCATCCCGCGGAGCTACTGCCCGAGGACATCGGCCAAGCGTTGCGCGAGGGCGAGCGGGCCCGTGGCGACCACCACGCCGTGCTGCTTGAGCGCGCGCCCTCGACCCGCCGCCACCTGGTTCCCGCGGACACCGGCAAGCTCGAGTTCTTCACTGTTGGCAACGGCCCGACGCTGCTGCTCATGCACCCGTTCAACATCAGCGCCGGCGTATTCGCCGAGCAGTTCGCCGCGCTGGCCGGGGAGTTCCAGGTGGTTGCCGTGCACAATCCGGGCGTTGGCGACACCACCGCGGCGGCCGACCTTTCCCTCGCAGGGCTGGCCGGGCTGAACCGCATCGCCCTGCGCGAACTCGGCGTCGACGGGCCCGTCCACGTCGGCGGTGCGTCCTTCGGCGGACTCGTCGCGCAGACGTTCGCTCTGAACTTCCCGGCGGACGTCCTCTCGCTCACCCTCATCGGCACCTCCTACAGGGTCGGCAACCGCATGGGCGAGGTCAACCGGCTCGGCACCGTCGCCGACGAGGACTTCGACAAGATCATCGCCAACGACTCGACCGGCGAACTGGCACGGCAACGCGAACGCTGGCAGCAGGTGCTGCTGCGTTCGGAGAGCATGGACCCGAAGATCGGGCTGAGTTACCTCGACGTCTTCGCGGCCCAGCCCACGCTGATGGCCTCGCTGCCGTCGATCAGCGTGCCCACTCTCGTGCTGCATGGCCGGTTGGACACCGTCGTGCCGCTCAAGGCCGCGCACCTGCTGCACGGCGCGATCCCCGACGTACGTTTCGTCGAGCTGCCGGGCGCCGGGCACTTCCCCTTCGTCACGCACGTCGACGAGGTGCACCGCGAACTCGTGCCGTTCCTGCGCAAGCATGCGCAGCACGCTGATCCGACGGCGATGAGCCGCTGATGCCCGCCAGGTCCGCAGCCGACGCCTCGATTCGCCATGCCACGCACCTCGTCACGCCCAGCATGTGCGGCCACAACTCGCTGCTGATCGGCAGGATGGGGGACTGGACCTGGGACCTGGTCGGCGAGGCCTGCGACCTCGACGTCCTGCGCGCCCGGAACGAGAAAGGCGAGCCTACGTACCTGTCCTTCTGCTACTACCGCGTGGTCGGCAGCCGCCGATTCCACCTGCGCAGCCCGGGGTTCGGCGACCGGCTGGCCGTCGACTCGCGCGTCTTCGGGATCGGCGGTGAGTCCCTGGTCACGCTGCACCGGCTGCGTCGCGCGGAAGCCGGCCCCGCGCCCCGCAGCCCGATCATCGAGTCCGAGTTCTTCGCGTTCGACGATCCGGGCAGCCTCTACGTCGAGCACTACAACAGGTGGGTGAGCCGGAGCGGCTCCGACTCCAACCGCGACCTCGCGCCTGCCTCGCCGACCGTGTTCCGCGCTGCGGACCTGCCCCGGCTCGATCCGGCCTACTCGCCGCGCGAACCCTTCCGGCGCGCCCTGGCCACCGGCACCCCGCGCCCGGTGCCGACCCGGACGGTCCGCACGCTGGCGCTGTCCGCGCCCGTCGACATCACCCGCGATCTCAACGGCGCCGGGCTGCTCTACTTTGCTTCCTACTTCTCCCTGGCCGACCAGGCGCTGCTGGCGATGTGGCGGCACCTCGGCCGCAGTACGGCGAGCTTCCTGGGCCGCGTGGTGGTCGACCAGCAGATGTGCCTGTTCGGCAACGCCGACGCCGACACCGTGCTGGACACCGAGATCGGCTGGGGGCCGGGGGAGCGGCCCGGCCTGGAACAGGTGGACGTCGCCGTGTTCGAGCAC
>NZ_CDWWXB010000024.1:28071-31030 GCF_977971855.1 Frankia sp. CoWAU3
TCGCTCGACCTCGGACACGACACCGACCCGAAGGAGGAGCCATGAGCGAACACGTAGACGCGGCGGCCGGCCCCGACGTCCGGACGCTGGTCGAGCAGGTCGTCCGGGAGATCATGCCGGACCTGCGCGACCGCGAGATCTCCGGCGACCGGCACCTGAAGGACCTCGGCGCCGACTCGGTGGACCGGGTGGAGATCATCATGGTCCTGATCGAGCGGCTCGGCTTGGACGAGGGCATGTCCGGCTTCGCGGACCTCCCCGACGTCGACGCACTGGTCGGCTACCTCGCGGACCGGACGGCGGGCCGGTGACCGCGCACGAGGCGGCGGCCCGCGGCGTCGGCATCGAGGACCTGAACGTCTATGCGGGCCTGTTGCAGATCCCGGTGCCCGAGCTCTTCCGCGGCCGCGGCCTCGATGAGGGCCGGCTGGAGAACATCATGATGCGGCAGCGTTCGATCGGCCTGCCCTTCGAGGACCCGGTGACCAACGCGGTCAACGCGGCCAAGCCGATGCTCGACCGGCTGTCGCCCGGGGGCCTCGCGCGCATCGAGCTGGTGATCACTTCCACCGAGTCAGGACTCGACTTCAGCAAGTCCGTGGCCTCCTACGTGCACGACAAGCTCGGCCTGCCGTCCACGTGCCGCGTGCTCGAGGTCAAGCAGGCCTGCTTCGCAGCCACGGCCGCGCTGCAACTCGCCGTCGGCTACGTCGCCTCCGGCATGTCGCCGGGAGCCAAGGTTCTGATCATCGCCACGGACATCGCGCTCGTGGACGAGGTCGCGGGCTACGCCGAGCCCGCCACCGGCCACGGCGCGGTGGCGCTGCTCGTTGGCGAGGATCCGCGCGTGCTCACCGTCGACGTCGGCGCCTTCGGCAACCACTCCTACGAGACGATGGACTCCGCGCGCCCCACGCCGACCTTCGACATCGCCGACGTGGACCGGTCCCTGTTCGCCTATCTGGACTGCCTCAGCCGCAGCTACGCCGATTACGCGTCCAAGGTGGATGGGGCGGACTTCGCGGAGACCTTCGACTACCTGGCGATGCACACGCCGTTCGCCGGGCTGGTCAAGGCCGGTCATCGGAAGCTGATGAAGGAGCAGCAGTCCGGTCGGGGCTCGGCAGGCTCCGTCGACGAGGATTTCGACCGCCGGGTCGCGCCCTCGCTTGTCTATCCCACGCGCATCGGCAACATGTGCTCAGGGTCGGTCTATCTGGCGCTCGCCAGCGTCATCGACCATGCGCCATACGCCGGGTCGGCCAGGCTCGGGCTCTACGCCTACGGATCCGGCTGCTCGTCGGAGTTCTTCAGCGGCACGATCGACCACCGGTCGCGTGCGGCTATCGCCGCTGGCGCCCTCACCGCCCGCCTGGACGCCCGCACCGAGATCGATTTCACCACCTACGCCGAACTCCTCCCGGTGACTCTGCAGTGCCTCGCGCCGGTCGCCGACGCCACGGTCGACCTCGATGCGTACCGCCACCTCGTCCCCGATCTTGGTACTGGCGATCTGCTCGCCCACGTCGCCACCAAGGATTACCACCGGCACTACGCCTGGTTGTAAGGAGACCGTCATGTCGACTCCCGCCGAGGAGCGTGTGTTCACCGCTGTGCGCAGAAACGTGTTGATCGTGGTCGACGACATCGACCCGGTCGAGGTGACCATCGACAGGGCTCTGCGCGACCTGGGCTGCAACTCCGTGGACCGCGCCGAGATCGTCTCGATGACCATGGAGGACCTTGACGTGGCCGTGCCGGTCGCGGAGTTCGTGCAGGTGGGCGATCTGCGCTCGCTCGTGGCTGTCCTCGCCCGGCACCTGCCGTGACGTCGACCGCCGCCGCGCCTCTGGTGACCGGCACTGGCGTGCTCACCGCAGTAGCCGGCGACACGGCCTCCTTCGCCGCCGCGCTGCGCTTCGGCAGCCGTGGCATCGCCGCGTACCCGGGCCCAGAATCCGGCGGCTGGGCGTTCTTCAGCGCTCGGATCCCCGGGCCCGACCTCACTACGCGCCTCGCCGACGCACACCTGGCAGCCCTTCCCGAGGATGTGCGAGCCCGCGCGCGACGCGTCATCCGCCGGGCTCCGCTCACCGCGCAGGCCTCCGTTCTGGCGGCCCTGGAGGGGTGGGCGCGGGCCGGGCTGCATGACCGGCCCGCCGACCCGGACCGGGTCGCCGTCGTCGTCTCCGGCCACAACCTGGCGGGCCGATATGACGATCAGTCCAGGGTCGAGTTCGACCACAACCCCGCGTTTCTCAGACCTACCTACGCACTCCAGTACCAGGACAGCAACCACGTCGCCGTCGTCAGTGCCGTGCTCGGCGTGACCGGCGAGGGCCATACCGTCGGCGCGGCGTCGGCCAGCGGCAATGCGGCGATCATCCAGGGCGCGCGACTGCTCGCCGTTGGCGTGGCAGACGTCTGCCTCGTCATCGGCGCGCTCACCGAGCTGTCCGAGCAGCAGCGTCAGGGCTACCTGAATCTCGGCGCAATGTCAGCGTTCGAAGAATCCACTGACCCCGCGGGCCGATGCCGTCCGTTCGACGTCGCGCGGTCCGGCTTCGTCCCCGGCGAAGGCGCTGCGTGCCTCGTGCTCGAAACCCGTGAATCCGCCGGGCGGCGCGGCGCGACAGGCGTCGCCGAACTGCGCGGCTACGCGATCCGCCTTGACGCCAACCACTCCGCCGACCCGAGCGTCGACGGCGAATCTGCGGTCATGTGCCGAGCGCTCGCTGCGGCGGGCGTACCGCGCTCAGAGGTCGACTACATCAACACGCACGGCACGGCCTCACCACGCGGCGACGAGGCCGAGGCTTCGGCATTGGCAAAGGTATTCGACGGCGACCTGGACCGCATCTGGCTCAACTCCACCAAGGCGCTCACCGGGCACTGCCTGAGCTCGGCCGGCGTCGTGGAGGCCGTGGCGACCGTCGCCCAGCTGGCGGAATCAAGCGGT
>NZ_CDWWXB010000025.1:0-9208 GCF_977971855.1 Frankia sp. CoWAU3
TCTAGGAAACTCCCGCTAGGAGCCGATGCCGGCGCCGGTGGGAGCGGTGGTCCCGACCGGCCCGGCGGGCGTGGGGACCTCGGCGCCGGCCGCCGCGAGCGTGGGCGCCGCGCCCGGTGCCGGCCGTGGGTGCCGGGAGCTCAGGGCGAGCCAGAGCCGCAGCGCGGCGACCCACATCACGGTCGCCCCGATCATGTGCAGGGTGACGAGGAGAGCGGGAACGCCGAGGAAGTACTGGGTGAATCCGATCGCGGCCTGCGCGAGGACGGTCCCGACCAGGGCGAGGGAGGTCCGCCTGGCCTCGTCGGGGGCCCCGGCGACGCGCACCGCGAACGCCATGGCCGCGGCGAGCCCGACCAGCAGCATCGCGCCGTCGGCGTGCAGTTGGGAGACGTTGACGAGGTCGAACCCGAAGCGGGCCGGATGATCGCTGTCACCGCTGTGCGGCCCGGCGCCGGTCACGACCGTGCCGAGGACGAGCACCCCCGCCGAGACGACCACCAGCAGGCGCGCCAGCCACTGCAGCGCGGGGCCGACCTCCGGGGTCGGCGCACCCGCGTCCTGGCGGGCCCGGTGGTCCAGCAGGACCGCGTTCCACAGCAGGACCATGGAGAGCAGGAAATGGGCGGCGACGGTCGCCGGGTGCAGCTTCGTCAGGACGGTGATCCCGCCGAGCACGGCCTGCCCGAGGAAACCCACCCAGAGGCCGAAGGACAGCAGTCGAAGATCGCGCCGCCGTCCGCCCCGCAGGCGGAGCGCGACCAGCGGGGTGATCAGCGTCACGAGGCCGACCACCAGGCCGACGACCCGGTTGCCGAACTCGATCGCTCCGTGCAGGGCGTATTCCGAGTGCGGCACGAACGAGCCGTCCCCGCACTGCGGCCAGGTCGGGCAGCCGAGGCCGGAGCCGGTCAGGCGGACCACGCCACCACTCACCACGATCAGTGACAGCAAGACCACGTTGAGCGTGGTGAGGAGCCGGAAGGCGCGAAGGCTGATCAGCGGCAAACTCCGACGCTCTGTAGAAGCTGGCACGACTGCCATGGTAACGCCCTGTCCGGCGCAGGCCGCTCGGATCCTTCTCCGTTGGTCGGATGGTGCCTGCCGGTCGGATGGTGCCTGCCGGTCGGACGGTGCCCGGTGACCGGACGGTCGCGGTGTCGGCTCTCCTCCCTGTCGGCTCTACTCCCAACGGAAGGTGCGGGCGGCGAGCGCCAGACTCGCCACCGCCCAGGCCACGAGCACGATCAGGGGGCGTGCCCCCGGACCGTCGCCCTCTGCCAGGACGGCCCGCAGCCCGTCCGACAGCGCCGCGGTCGGCAGCGCCTCGGCGACCGCCCGCAGCCAGCCGGGAAGCTGCGACAGCGGGAACACCACCCCGCCGATCAGCAGCAGCACCAGGTAGACGCCGTTGGCGGCGGCGAGCGTCGCCTCGGCCCGCAGGGCTCCGGCCATCAGCAGGCCGAGCCCCGAGAACGCGGCTGTGCCCAGGACGAGTAGCGCCAGCACCGCCGGAACCCCGACCGGCCCGCCGGTCGGGTCCCAGCCCAGCGCGAATCCGACCGCCACCAGGAGCACCAGCTGGATGACCTCGACGGCGAGCACCGCCAACGTCTTGCCGGCGAGCAGGACCACGCGCGGCAGCGGGGTCGCCCCGAGGCGTTTGAGTACGCCGTAGGAGCGTTCGAAGCCCGTCGCGATCGCCTGCCCGGTGAAGGCGGTCGACATCACGGCCAGCGCGAGCACCCCGGGAACGAGGAAGTCCACCGGCCGCTCGGTGGAGCTCGGCAGCACGTCGACGGCGGTGAAGAAGGCCAGCAGACCGACCGGGATGATCAGGGTGAGCAGGACGGACTCGCCGCGCCGCAGGGTGAGTACCAGCTCGAGCCTGGTCTGTGCCGCCAGCATCCGGGCCCGCGACGCGGGCGCCGGAGCCGGGCGCAGATCGAGCAGCGGGACACCGGTCATGAGCGCAGCTCCGATCCGGTCATTTCCACGAAGACGTCCTCCAGCGTGCGTTGTTCGACCCGGAGATCCTCCGCCAGGATGCCGTTACCCGCGCACCAAGCGGTCACCGCGGCGAGCAGCTGCGGGTCGACCGTGCCCTGCACCAGGTAGTGCCCGGCCGGGCCCTCCCGCGCGGTGGTGCCGTCGGGCAGCGCGAGCAGCAGCCGGCCGAGATCCAGCCCGGCGGGGGCCCGGAAGCGCAGCTGCCCCTCGGCGCCGCCCCGGGTGAGCTCCGCGGGGGAGCCGACCGCCACCACCCTGCCGTGGTCGACGATGATCACCTGATCGGCGAGCCGTTCTGCCTCGTCCATGGCGTGGGTGGTCAGCACGACGGTGACCCCGGCCGTGCGCAGCTCCTCGACGAGCTCCCAGGTGTCCCGCCGGCCCTGGACGTCCAACCCGGCCGTCGGCTCGTCGAGGAAGACCAGCTCCGGGCGGCCGACCACGGCCATCGCCAGCGACAGCCGCTGCTGCTGGCCGCCGGAGAGCCGGCGGAACGGGGTACCGGCGGACCCGGTCAGCCCGAGCCGGTCCAACAGCGCCGCGGGATCCAGCGGGTGGCGGTAGTGCGAGGCGACGAGGCGCAGCATCTCGCCGGCGCGGGCGCCGGGATACATCCCCCCGGACTGCAGCATCACCCCGACCCGGGGGCGCAGGGCAACGGCGTCCGCCCAGGGGTCGAGCCCGAGGACCCGCACCTCGCCCGCGTCGGCGCGGCGGAATCCCTCGCAGATCTCCACGGTGGTTGTCTTGCCGGCGCCGTTCGGCCCGAGTAGCGCCGTGACCGTGCCGGTCGGGACGGTAAGTGACAGTTCGTCCAGGGCGCGTATCCGACCATCGGGCGTCGTCGGCGGTCGAGCGGCGTCGCCGGAAGGGACCGGCGGCGCCGGGGGCGCCTGGCGCACAGGGGGCGTAGGGGACGGCGTAGGGGACGTGGAGAACGCCGCGGGACCGCGCCCGGCCCGACCGGTGCGGGTCCGCCGCCCGGACCCGTGAGGACGACGACCGGAACGCGGGGAAGCGGACCGCGAGGAATACGTCTTCACGAGGTCCGTGACACTGACTGCCAGGATCTCGGCCACCTTGCGATCCTACGGACATCGCGGGTCGGGCGGAGGGCCGGTCCGCCCCGGCACGAGGCCTTCGGCCGGGTGGAACGGGCACCACCGGGCGGCCGCGCCCTGGTCCCGTTGCTAGCCCCGTTGCTGCGGCGGGCGGACGGGCAGCGCCCGGCGGCGCCCGCCGACCGCCACCGGCTCGCCTGGCTCCACCAGCGCTCCCCAGGCGCCCAGCCGCTCGTACAGCATCGCCGGTGTGGTGCTGTAGAGCCGGGACAACGACTGCAGGTCGGAGCGACGCAGCCGCAGGACGTCGCGTGAGCTGTCCGACCGCAGGACCTGCACGATGGCGATCCAGCGCCGTAGCGGCCCGGTGCGGGTCGGGGGCAGCTTGCGCAGCCGGCGCAGGTCGATGACCAGCGGTGGCAGATGGTCGGTCTCGCGGCGATCGGCGGCCGGCGGTACCAGCAGCGTCGCGGGAACGTCGTACAGCTCGGCGAGCTCGACCAGTCGATGCACGCGCAGGGTCCTAGAGCCTCGCTCATAGGCGCCCAGGGTCCCAGCAGTCCACCGGCCATGCGTGCGCTCCTGGACGTCCAGCAGCGACAAGCCACGCCGGTTGCGCGCCGCGCGAAGCCGGCGGCCGAGCTCCAGGGCGTAGTCCGCCTCGGTCACGGTCTCCGTCCGGGTCAGGGTCGACAGGAGACGCCAACCGCCCCCTGTGACAGATTGTCAGGCCCCGGTCCGTCTGGCAGCCGGTTCGACCAAGAAGCCGCGAGGGAACGTGGCCCTGGCGTGGTCCCGTGGTCGCGGGGCGCAATCCGGGAATCGCGAGAGTGTTTTTCCGGCCGCGTCGGCCCGGTCGGCCCGGTCGGCCCGGTCGGCGTCGTCGGCCCAGTCCCGGGCCCGGTCCACGGCGCGCAGCCATCGCCGGTAGGATCGGTCCCGCTCGGCCCGGGACAGTCGCGGCCGGTA
This sequence comes from Frankia sp. CoWAU3, assembly GCF_977971855.1. NCBI lineage: Bacteria > Bacillati > Actinomycetota > Actinomycetes > Frankiales > Frankiaceae > Frankia > Frankia sp. CoWAU3. The sequence goes on from NZ_CDWWXB010000025.1 coordinate 4,041, forward strand.
CCGTTCGGCGCTGCGCCGATGCCCGGCGAGCTCCTCACGGTCGGCGAAGAACCCGGTCGCGAGCCCCGCGAGGTAGGCCGAACCGAGCGCGGTCGTCTCGATGTTGTCCGGGACGCCGAGCAGATCGGCCTGGAACTGCATGAGCCAGCGGTTGCGGGCGGCCCCGCCGTCGGCCCGCAGCTCGCGCACGGGGAAGCCCGCGGCGCCCATCGCCTCGACGACGTCCCGGGTGCGGTAGGCGATGCCCTCGAGCACCGCGCGGACGACGTGCGCCCGGGTGGTCCCCCGGGTGATCCCGAGCAGTGCGCCGCGGGCGCGGGGATCCCAGTGGGGGGCGCCGAGGCCGGCGAGTGCCGGGACGAAGTAGACGCCGTCGTTGCCGGTCAGGGAGGCGGCCAGGCCGGCGGTCTCGGCGGCGTCCCGGATGATCCCCAGGGAGTCCCGCAGCCAGGCGATGGCGGCACCGGTGGACAGGACCGCCCCCTCCAGCGCGTACCGCACCGGTTCGCCGTCGAGCTGGAACGCCGCGGTCCGCAGCAGCGTCGACTGCGGTGCCGGCAGGGCCGAGCCGGTGTTCACCAGCACGAAGGAACCGGTGCCGTAGGTGTTCTTGGCCTGCCCGGGTTCGAAGCAGCCCTGGGCGAACAGAGCGGCCTGCTGGTCGCCGATCACGGCCGCCACCGGGATCCGCACGCCGAGGAAGGCATCCGGATCGGTCTCGGCGTAGATCCGCGAGCTCGGCGCGACGGCGGGCAGCACCTCGGCGGGAACGCCCAGCAGGTCGAGCATCTCCGGGGACCAGCTCGCGGCGGCGAGGTCGAGCAGCAGGGTGCGGGATGCGTTCGTGACGTCGGTGACGTGCGCGGCCCCGGCGGTCAGCTTCCAGACCAGCCAGGAATCGACGGTGCCGAAGGCGATCTCCCCCCGACCGGCGCGCCGGCGCAGCCCGGGGTCGTCGTCCAGAATCCAGCCGATCTTGGTGCCGGAGAAGTAGGGGTCGAGCACCAGCCCGGTGTGTTCCCCCACCGCACCCGCGTGCCCCTCGGCGGTGAGGCGTTCGCAGACCGCGGCCGTCCGCCGGTCCTGCCACCCGATGGCCGGGTGGACCGGGGCGGAGGTCCGCCGGTCCCACAGCACGGTGGTCTCGCGCTGGTTGGTGATGCCGAGGGCGGCGAGCTCCCCGGCCCGGCGACCGCAGCCGACCAGGGCCGCGGTGACGGTGTCGACGACGCTGCGCCAGAGCTCGTCCGGATCCTGCTCGACCCACCCCGGCCGGGGGAACCCGGGCCGGATCTCGGTGTAGCCGCGGCCGACGACCACCCCGTCCCGGTCGAGCAGGCAGACCATGGTCCCGGTGGTCCCCTGGTCGACCGCCGCCACCAGGGATCCGCGTGCCGGCACGCTCATCTCGTTCCTCCCGCCCACGGGTCCGCTGACGCATGGTTAAGGACGCATGGTAAGGACGCATGGTAGGGGAGCGATGCACGGTAAGGAGAGGGACGCGGGGGAGGAAAGAAGGGGTAGGTAAGGCGGACCCGGCGTGCCGGGAACGGCGGCTCAGCCGAGGTTGGACAGGTCGACGACGTCGCCGGGCGGGGTGCCGGTCGCGGGCGTCCCGTAATCGTCGAAGGTGATCTCGTTGGTGGAGCGGCCGGCGACGACCACCTTCAACGGATAGCCGGGCCCGGTGTTGGCCGCCCAGAAGGCTGTTCCGTCGGGGCCCGCGGCCCGGACGGCCTGGGTGCCGGCCAGCTTCTCGGTCCGCACCGGGCCGGACAGCCCGACGACGTAGCTGGTCAGCGACGCGGCGAGCCGGTCGAGGGTGAAGTAGCTGTACTTCGCGGCGTCGGCGGGGGCCAGGCGGACCCAGCGGTCGGCGAGGAGGTTCCCGGCCGCGGCGTCACCGGTCCCCTCGTAGTAGGCGCGGCCGCGGCGGACGTAGGTGTCGTCTTTGATCTTGAAGATCTGGGTCCGCTGACCGTACTCGTCAATGGTGCCGCGGGTGACCGTGCCGGACATCACCAGGTCGTAACCGGCGGGGGCGTCCGAGCGCGGGTCGGCCTCGGTGCCGACGACGTGGACGCCGGTCGCGGTGCGCAACGCCTGCAGGGTGCGCGTGCCGACCTCGCCGGCAGGCAGCTTCTCCAGCCCGTTGCTCTTCTCCCCGCCGCCACTGCAGGCCGTCGAGGCCGCGAGCAGGAAAGTCAGTCCGAGGGAGAGCAGCGCCCGCCGGACCCCGCCGCGCCACAGTTGTGATCGCATCCGCCCGTCGCCTCCCGCCTGGGATCGTCTCCGGGTCGGTGGCGGCCGGGCGCGACCGCGCGTCGCGACCGTCGGCCCGCTGGTGTGCCGACCTGGTGTGCCGACCTGGTGTGCCGACCTGGTGGGCGCGCAGGTATGGCAGTGGGCGCAAGTCTGGCATTCCGCCGCCTGCGGTCGCCGGTCGGGTACGGCCCGTGGGTATCCGTTGTGTGCTCACGTCCGGCGGATGTGATCTGCGTCATGGCTGTGGCGAAGATCGCCCCATTGGGCTGTAGTTCCGGCGACCCCAGTTCGACTGCGCCCAGGAAATAAGGCACACTGGCGTTGTGAAATACGACCACGACGGGACGAGCGGGACGGCGGACGGCCGTACCCGCGACCGGGTCGTGCGTCTGCTCCTGGAGGGCGGCTCGGCCACGGCGGCCGAGCTGTCCCGTCAGCTCGGGGTCTCCCCGGCGGCTATCCGCAGGCATCTCGATGCCATGGTCGCGGATGGCATCATCACGCCCACGGAGAGCCGGTCCCGGGGGCCGCGTGGCCGGGGACGCCCGGCCCGGCGTTACGCGCTCACCGAAGCCGGCCATCAGGCCGGTCCCAACGCCTACTCCGATCTCGCGGCCGGTGCGCTGCACTTCCTGGCCGAGGTGGGTGGCGCGAGCGCGGTCACCCAGTTCGCCGATACCCGCGCCGTCGACCTGGAGCGGCGGGTGCGCGAGGCGGTCGTGGCGGCGGAGCCGGCGGATCGCCCGGCGGCGCTCGCCGAGGCGATGACCGCCGCCGGGTACACCGCCAGCGTCTCCGAACTGCCCACCGGTCTGCAGATCTGCCAGCATCACTGCCCGGTCCAGTTCGTCGCGGAGCGCTTCCCGGCGTTGTGCGACGCTGAGACCGCGGTGCTGGCCCGCGTGCTCGGCACCCACGTGCAGCGCCTGGCGACGATCGCGCATGGCGACGGCGTCTGCACGACCCACATCCCCGCGGGTCACCCGCCCGCGGATCACGCTGCCGTGAGCCACACCGCCGCGGATCATCCGCCCGCGGGCACGGCGCCCGGCACGGCTTCGCGTGCCCGGTCCGATCGGAACGGGTCCGATCAGAGCGGGTCCGGGAAGGACGGCTCCGCTCGGGTGCTGCCCGATTCCGCCGTGGCCGGATCCGGCCCGGCTCGGCCCGCGTCCCTGGCCTGTCCACCATCCTCGTCTTCGGAGGGTTTCGCCCTATGACCACCTCTGCCGAGACCGCCCTGGAAGGCCTTGGTTCCTATCGGTTCGGATGGGCTGACACCGACGCCTACGCCGCCGACGTGGAGCGCGGCCTGTCCGAGGCGGTTGTCCGCGGCATCTCGGCCAAGAAGTCCGAGCCGTCGTGGATGACCGACCTGCGCCTCAAGGGGCTGCGGCTGTTCGAGCGCAAGCCTATGCCGACCTGGGGTGCCGACCTGTCGGGCATCGACTTCGACAACATCAAGTACTTCGTCCGCTCCACCGAGAAGCAGGCCGAGGAGTGGGAGGACCTACCCGAGGACATCCGGGCGACCTACGACCGGCTCGGCATTCCCGAGGCGGAGAAGCAGCGCCTCATTGCCGGGGTCGCCGCCCAGTACGAGTCCGAGGTCGTCTACCACAAGATCCGGGAGGACCTCGAGGAGCAGGGTGTCGTCTTCCTGGACACCGACTCCGGACTGCGTGAGCATCCGGAGCTGTTCCAGGAGTACTTCGGTTCGGTGATCCCGGTCGGGGACAACAAGTTCGCCGCGCTGAACACGGCGGTGTGGTCGGGCGGATCCTTCATCTACGTGCCGCCGGGCGTGCAGGTCGAGATCCCGCTGCAGGCCTACTTCCGGATCAACACCGAGAACATGGGCCAGTTCGAGCGGACGCTGATCATCGTCGACGAGGGCGCCTACGTGCACTACATCGAGGGCTGCACGGCGCCGGTCTACTCCTCGGACTCGTTGCACTCGGCGGTCGTCGAAATCGTCGTGAAGAAGAACGCGCGCTGCCGGTACACGACCATCCAGAACTGGTCGAACAACGTCTACAACCTGGTCACCAAGCGCGCCGCCTGCCACGAGGGCGGCACCATGGAGTGGATCGACGGCAACATCGGTTCCAAGGTGACGATGAAGTACCCGGCCGTGTGGCTGCTCGGCGAGCACGCCAAGGGCGAGGTGCTCTCCATCGCCTTCGCCGGTGCCGGTCAGCACCAGGACGCGGGCGCGAAGATGGTGCACGCCGCGCCCCGCACCTCCTCGACGATCGTCTCCAAGTCGGTGGCCCGCGGCGGCGGGCGGACGTCCTACCGCGGGCTCGTCCAGATCAACGAGGGCTCGTCGGCCTCCCGCTCGACGGTCAAGTGCGACGCGTTGCTCGTCGACACGGTGAGCCGCTCGGACACCTACCCCTACGTTGACGTGCGCGAGGACGACGCCTCCATCGGGCACGAGGCGAGCGTCTCCAAGGTCGGCGAGGACCAGCTGTTCTACCTGATGAGCCGGGGTCTGTCCGAGGAGGAGGCGATGGCGATGGTCGTGCGCGGCTTCGTCGAGCCGATCGCCCGGGAGCTGCCCATGGAGTACGCCCTCGAGCTCAACCGCCTCATCGAGCTGCAGATGGAAGGTGCGGTCGGCTGATGGTCGTCATCGACGCCACCGGTCGGCCCCCGGCCGCCTCCGGTGCCGTACCCCGTCCCGTACGGTCCCGTAACCCGCTCGACCACGCCGTGCCCACCGGACGCGAGGAGGCGTGGCGGTTCACCCCGCTGCGCCGGCTGCGCGGACTGCCGACCGGCCCCGAGGCCGACGGCAAGGTCTCCGTGTCGGTCACCGCGCCCGCGGGGGTCGAGGTGGAGCAGCTCGCCGCCGCCGACGCCCGGATCGGTCGGGTGCTGACCCCGGCCGACCGGGT
>NZ_CDWWXB010000025.1:9403-15793 GCF_977971855.1 Frankia sp. CoWAU3
GGCCGCCTTCGCCCTGACCCGGTCGGCGGGCGCGCTCGCCGTCACCGTCCCGGCCGAGGCCGCGCTCACCGAGCCGGTGGTCGTGCACCTGCATGGTGAGAGCCCCAGGTCCCCGGCCGGGTTCGTCGCGACGAGCGGCGACGGCGGGCGGCGCGGCTCCCCGGGCGGGGTGGCCTACGGTCACGTCCTCGTCGAAGTGGGCCCGTTCGCGTCCGCCACCGTGGTGCTCGACCACACCGGCAGCGCCACCTACGCCGGCAACGTCGAGGTGTACGTGGGGCACGGCGCCTCGCTCACCTTCATCACCCTGCAGGACTGGGACGACGACGCCGTGCACCTCGGCGCGCACGCCTACTCGCTGGGGCGCGACGCTCGGCTGCGCTCGTTCACCATCACCCTCGGCGGTGACCTGGTGCGGCTCAACCCGACCGTGGACTACCGCGGGCCCGGCGGCGACGCCGAGCTCTACGGCGTGTTCTTCACCGACGCCGGCCAGCACCAGGAGCACCGGCTGCTCGTCACGCACGAGCCGCGTTCCTGCCGCAGCCGGGTCACCTACAAGGGCGCGCTGCGCGGGGACGCCGCCCACGCGGTGTGGATCGGCGACGTCCTCATCGGCGCCGACGCCGTGGGCACGGACACCTACGAGCTCAACCGCAATCTCGTGCTCACCGACGGCGCGCGGGCCGACTCGGTCCCGAACCTGGAGATCCTCACCGGTGAGGTCGCCGGTGCCGGTCACGCCAGTGCCACCGGCCGGTTCGATGACGAGGCGCTGTTCTACCTGCAGTCGCGGGGGATCTCGCCCGAGGAGGCCCGCCGGCTCGTGGTGCACGGTTTCTTCGCCGAGATCATCGACCGGATCGGCGTGCCGGAGCTGCGGGAACGCATCATGATCAAGATCGTCGGCGAGCTGTCGGCCGACCTCCCGGACGAGGCTGCGGAGCCGTCGTCGGCGGAGTTGTCGGTGGAGGTGGGCGGATGACGACCGCGACCGGCGGTTCTGCCGCGGGCAGCTCCTCGGTCGCCCCGCGGTGGCACCGGGTGTGTGCCGCCGCGGACCTCGCCGAGGGCACCGCGATCGGCACCGAGATCGAGGGTGTGCCGGTGTGCGTGGTGCGGTCGGGCGGGGCGGTCTACGCCGTGCGTGACGAGTGCTCGCACGCCGACGTGATGCTCTCCCAGGGCGAGGCCGAGGACGGCAAGATCGAGTGTTGGCTGCACGGGTCCCAGTTCGACCTGGCCAGCGGCGTCCCGCTGAGCCTGCCGGCGATTGAGCCGGTGCCCACGTACGCAGTGACCATCGACGGCGACGACGTGCTCGTCGACGTCACACATTCGAACCCGGAACGAGGGTGACGGCAGCGGTGTCCACACTGGAGATCCGCAATCTGCATGTCTCGGTGGAGACGGACGGCGAGGGCACGCGCGAGATCCTGCGCGGGGTGGACCTGACCGTCCGCAAGGGCGAGACGCACGCGATTATGGGGCCGAACGGGTCGGGCAAGTCGACGCTGTCCTATTCGATCGCGGGCCATCCCAAGTACACGGTCACCGAGGGCAGCATCACGCTCGACGGCGAGGACGTCCTCGCGATGAGCGTCGACGCCCGGGCCCGGGCCGGGATCTTCCTGGCGATGCAGTACCCGGTGGAGATCCCCGGGGTCTCGGTGTCGAACTTCCTGCGCTCCTCGGTCACGGCCGTGCGCGGCGAGGCGCCGAAGCTGCGGACCTGGGTCAAGGAGGTCAAGACCTCCATGGCCGCGCTCGAGATGGACCCGGCGTTCGCCGAGCGCAACGTCAACGAGGGCTTCTCCGGCGGCGAGAAGAAGCGCCACGAGATCCTGCAGATGGCGTTGCTCAAGCCGAAGATCGCCGTGCTGGACGAGACCGACTCCGGCCTCGACGTCGACGCGCTGCGCATCGTCTCCGCAGGTATCGAGTCGGTGCGGGCCAAGGGGGAGACGGGCATCCTGCTCATCACCCACTACACCCGCATCCTGCGCTACATCCGTCCCAAGTTCGTCCACGTCATGGCGGCGGGGCGGATCGTCGACGAGGGCGGCCCGGAACTGGCCGCCGTGCTGGAGGAGTCCGGCTACGACCGCTACGTCAAGGGTGGCGGTGCGGCCACGCCGGCCGGCGTGGGAGTGGCGTCATGACGCTGACCGACGCGGCCGTGCGCCCGGGGTCCGGACCCCGGCTCGTCGGCGGGTTCGACGTCGAGCAGGTCCGCCGGGACTTCCCGGTCCTAGCCCGCACGGTGCACGGCGACCGGCCGCTGGTCTACCTCGACAGCGCCGCCACCTCGCAGAAGCCGCTAGCGGTGCTCGACGCCGAGCGGACCTACTACGAGCTGCACAACGCCAACGTGCACCGCGGCATCCACGTGCTGGCCGAGGAGGCCACCGGGCTGTATGAGGCCTCCCGGGACAAAGTCGCCGCCTTCATCGGGGCTGGCGACCGCCGGGAGGTGGTGTTCACCAAGAACTCCTCGGAGGCGCTGAACCTCGTCGCCTACGCGATGAGCAACGCCGGGGCCGCCGGCGCCGAGGCGGAGCGGTTCCGGGTCGGCCCGGGTGACGAGATCGTCGTCACCGAGATGGAGCATCACTCCAATCTCGTGCCGTGGCAGATGCTGGCCCGGCGCACCGGGGCGACGCTGCGCTGGATCGGGCTGACCGACGACGGCCGGCTCGACCTGAGCAACCTCGATTCGATTATCACCGAGCGGGCGAAGGTCGTCGCCTTCGTCCACCAGTCGAACATTCTCGGCACGATCAACCCGGTCGCGCAGGTGGTGGCGCGGGCCCGCGAGGTCGGCGCGCTGACCGTGCTCGACGGCTCCCAGTCGGTGCCGCACAACCCGGTCGACGTCACCGAGCTCGGGGTGGACTTCCTGGCCTTCACCGGGCACAAGATGTGCGCGCCCACCGGGGTCGGGGTGCTCTGGGGACGCTACGAGCTGCTCGAGGTCATGCCGCCCTTCCTCGGCGGCGGCGAGATGATCGAGCTTGTCACCATGGAGGGCTCGACCTACGCGGCGCCGCCGCACCGGTTCGAGGCCGGCACCCCGATGATTGCCCAGGTGGTCGGGCTCGGCGCGGCCGTCGACTACCTGACCGCGCTCGGCATGCCGGCCGTCGCCGAGCACGAGCACGCGGTGACGGCCTACGCGCTGGACGCCTTCGCCGAGGTGCCGGGGTTGCGGATCATCGGTCCGCCGACGGCGGACGCCCGCGGCGGGGCGATCTCCTTCGTGCTGCACGAGGACGACGGCCGGCCGATCCATCCCCACGACGTCGGACAGATCCTCGACGAGCGCGGCATCGCCGTGCGGGTCGGGCACCACTGCGCCCGGCCGGTCTGCCTGCGGTTCGGGGTACCTGCGACGACCCGCGCGTCGTTCCACCTCTACACGACGACCGGCGAGATCGACGCCCTGGTGGAAGGACTGCACGGGGTCCGGAGGTTCTTTCTGAGGTGAAACTCGACTCCATGTACCAGGAGATCATCCTGGACCACTACCGCAACCCGCTCCACCGGGGGCTGCGGGATCCCTTCGATGCCGAAGTGCACCACGTCAACCCGACCTGCGGCGACGAGGTGACCCTGCGGGTGAAGGTCTCGGACGGGGTCGTCGAGGACGTCTCCTACGAGAGCGAGGGCTGTTCGATCAGTCAGGCGTCGGCGAGCGTCATGAGCGACCTCGTGATCGGCAAGTCGGTCGACGCGGCGCTGAAGCTCGAACGCGAGTTCCTGGCGCTGATGCAGTCGCGGGGCACCATCGAGGGTGACGAGGACGTGCTGGAGGACGCCGTGGCGTTCGCCGGCGTCTCCAAGTACCCCGCCCGGGTGAAATGTGCCCTGCTGTCCTGGATGGCGTGGAAGGACGCGACCGCCAAGGCGATGGATCCGAGCGTTGCCGTCGCCGGCGCATCCACCTCTGTCGCGTACCCCCGCGTCGCCCCCCTCGACGTACCCGAGCAGGAGAAGCCATGAGCGAGACGGTGACCGAGACGCGCTCGGCCGCGACGGGAGAAACCGCCGAGGCGGCGGATCAGCCCGCCGGGGTCCCGAAGCCGGTGCTGGACCCGGACCCGACGGGACCGGGCGCCCCGCCGGAGCTCGCCAGCTTCGAGGACATCGAGGAGGCGATGCGCGACGTCGTCGACCCGGAACTCGGCATCAACGTCGTCGACCTCGGCCTCGTCTACGGCATCCACGTCGCCGACGACAACACCGTCACCCTCGACATGACGCTGACCTCGGCGGCCTGCCCGCTCACCGACGTCATCGAGGACCAGACCCGCTCCGCCCTGGTCGACGGCCCGGACGGGCTGGCCGCGGACGTGACCATCAACTGGGTCTGGATGCCGCCGTGGGGGCCGGACAAGATCACCGACGACGGTCGCGAGCAGCTGCGCGCGCTCGGCTTCAACGTCTGACGGCCCCCGGCCCACCGGATGAACAACCGGTGGGGTTCGCGCAACGTACGGCTGGCTACCCAGCAACCACCGCTCACTCCGCCCGTATCCGCCCGCCAGGCTTGTAGGGTCGGAACCAGGCGATCGGCGTCGTCATCGGCCCATTTCGGCGGGCTTCCCGCCTCGTGGCGTGGTGTCCGGCCCCGCCGGTCGTTCGGAGATCGAGCCGGAAGACGGGAGCCTGTCTGTGCCGAGCCCGCGGGTCCTCGGTCTGGTGCTGGCCGGGGGTGCCGGACGGCGGCTGGCGCCGCTGACCGCGGACCGGGCGAAGCCCGCCGTCCCCTTCGGCGGGCTGTACCGCCTGATCGACTTCGTGCTGTCCAACCTGGTGAACGCGGGCTACCTGCGCATCGCGGTCCTGACCCAGTACAAGAGCCACAGTCTCGACCGGCACATCACGACGACATGGCGGATGAGCAACCTGCTCGGCAACTACGTCACGCCGGTGCCTGCGCAGCAGCGGCTGGGGCCGCGATGGTTCGCTGGCAGCGCCGACGCCATCCACCAGTCGCTGAACCTCGTCTACGACGACGCCCCGGACATCGTCGTGGTCTTCGGCGCGGACCATGTGTACCGGATGGACCCGCGGCAGATGGTCGCCCAGCATCTCGACAGCGGAGCCGGCGTCACCGTCGCCGGGCTGCGGGTACCGAGATCCGAGGGCAGGGCGTTCGGGGTCATCCAGACGGCCGCACGATCGAGGCGTTCCTGGAGAAGCCCGCCGATCCGCCGGGTCTGCCGGGTAGCCCCGAGGAGACGTTCGCCTCGATGGGTAACTACGTCTTCTCGACGGACGTGCTGATCGACGCCCTGCGCAAGGACGCCGCGGACGAGGACAGCGTCCACGACATGGGCGGGAACGTCATCCCGATGCTCGTGGCCCAGCGGGCGGCGGCGGTGTACGACTTCGCCGGCAACGTCGTCCCGGGCACGACGGTGCGTGACCGCGGCTACTGGCGCGACGTCGGCACCGTCGACTCGTACTTCGAGGCGCAGATGGATCTGTGCGCGCTCGACCCGGTGTTCAACCTCTACAACCGGGAGTGGCCGATCCTCACCAGCATCCCCTCGCTGCCACCGGCGAAGTTCGTGCACGACGGCCAGCAGCGCACCAGCACGGCCGTGAACAGCATCGTCAGCAATGGAGTCATCATCTCCGGGGGCACGGTGCGCTCGTCGGTGCTGTCCCCGGGAGTGCGGGTGAGTTCCTGGGCCGAGGTCGACCACACGGTGCTCATGGACAACGTGCTCGTCGGCCGGGGGGCCGTCGTCCGCGACGCCATCCTGGACAAGAACGTGCACGTGCCGGCGGGCGCCCAGGTCGGGGTGGACAAGGACCGGGACCGCGCCCGCGGCTACACCGTGAGCGAGCAGGGCATCACCGTCGTCGGCAAGGGCGTCACGATCGCCGACTGAACCGGCCGCCATCCGCCCGCACCCGTCCCGTCCCGCCCGCACCCGTCCCGTCCGTACCCGTCCCGTCACGGCACCGTTGGGAGAGACCGCACATGCGCGTCGCCATGCTCACCCGGGAGTACCCCCCGGACGTCTACGGCGGGGCGGGTGTGCACGTCGAGTACCTGAGCCGGGAGCTCGCCCGGCTGGTCGACCTCACCGTCCACCGCAAGGGGCCGGCGCCGGGCGGCGGGTCGGCGGGCGGCGGGCCCGCGGGTGCGGCGCCGTCGACCGGCGCCGTCGGCCGACCGGTGGTCGAGAGGGCGGGTGCCCCGGGGGTCGCCGCGGTCGCGGCGCACCGGGGCTGGGCCGCGCTCGCCGACGCGAACGACGCGCTGCGGACCGTGTCGATGGACCTGTCCATGGCCGCCGCGGCGGTCGGCGCGGACGTGATCCACTCGCACACCTGGTACGCGAATCTCGGTGGCCATCTCGCCGCGCTGCTCGG
>NZ_CDWWXB010000025.1:16143-28641 GCF_977971855.1 Frankia sp. CoWAU3
CCGAGCAGCTGGGCGGGGGCTACCGGGTGTCGTCCTGGTGCGAGCGGGTCGCGATCGAGTCGGCGGCCGTCGCGGTCAGCGCGGGCATGCGGGCGGACATCCTCGATGCCTACCCGGCGGTCGATCCGGCCCGTGTGCACGTCATCCGCAATGGCATCGACACCGACGAGTACCGTCCGGACACCGCGACCGACGTGCTGGAACGCCACGGGGTGGATCCGGCCCGGCCAACGATGATCTTCGTGGGGCGGATTACCCGGCAGAAGGGGCTGCCGGTGCTGCTGCGGGCGGCGGCGACGATTGACCCCCGGGCGCAGCTCGTGCTCTGTGCCGGGGCCCCGGACACCCCTGCGCTGCTCACGGAGATCACCGACCTGGTCGAGGGCCTGCGCGCCGGCCGCGACGGCGTGGTCTGGCTGCCCGGGATGCTGACGAAGCCGGAGGTGATCCAGCTGCTCAGCCATGCCACCGTGTTCGTCTGCCCGTCGGTCTACGAGCCGCTCGGCATCGTCAACCTGGAGGCGATGGCGTGCGGCACCGCGGTCGTCGCCTCCCGGGTCGGTGGCATTCCCGAGGTCGTCGACGACGGCGTCACCGGTCTGCTGGTGCCGCCCGGCGACCCCGGCGCGCTGGCCGGGGCCGTCAACGAGGTGCTCGCGGACCCGGTCCGGGCGGCCGCGATGGGCCATGCGGGCCGGGACCGGGCCGTCACCGAGTTCGGCTGGGCGGCGATCGCCGAGCGCACCGCGCGGCTGTACGCATCGCTGACCGGCGGCTGACGCCTCAGCTCGGCTGGAGCCGTCAGCTTGTCCAGGCCGTTTCGGAGACCGGGGAGCGACCGAGCAGCGGACGCCACCAGGCTTCGTTCTCCTTGTACCAAGCGATGGTCGACCGCACGCCCTCGGCGAAGTCGATCAACGGCGTCCAGCCCAGCTCGGTCCGCAGCTTGGTGGAGTCCAGCAGGTAGCGGCGGTCGTGCGAGGGGCGGTCGGGCACGATCGTCTTCAACGACGCGGGCAGGCCGAGCTCGGCGAGCACCGTGTCGGCGATCGTCTCGATGTCCGCCTCGACGCCGGATCCGACGTGGTAGGTCTCGCCGAGCCGCCCGCGGTCCAGAACCGCGTCGATCGCCCGGCAGTGGTCCATCACGTGCAGCCACTCGCGCCGGTTCGTGGTGGAGGCGTACATCGGGAGCGACTCGCCCTGCAGCGCCCGGGTCACGAACAGGGGGATGACCTTCTCCGGGAACTGGTAGGGACCGTAGTTGTTCGAGCAGTTGGTGATCGTCACGGGGAGGTTGTAGGTGAAGCCGTAGGCGCGTACGGCGTGGTCCCCGCCGGCCTTCGCCGCGTTGTAGGGCGTGCGGGGGAGGTAGGGGGAGTCCTCGGTGAAGGCACCGGGGTCGTTGAGGTCCATGTCGCCGTAGACCTCGCAGGTGGAGATCTGGTGGAAGCGGGCCACCCCGACCGTGCGGGCCGCCTCAAGCAGGGCCTGGGTACCCATCACGTTCGTCGCGAAGAACTCGCCGGGACGGATGATCGCCAGGCTGTTGTGCGACTCGGCGGCGAAGTTCACCACCACGTCCACGGAGTGCTCCCGCAGCACCGACTCGACGAGCTCCTGGTCACGGATGTCGCCGTGGACGAACGTGACGCGGTCCGCGACGTCGGCGAGGTTCTCCCGGCAGCCGGCGTAGGTCAGGGCGTCGAGCGCCACGACCGCGTCCTCCGGATGCCGCGTCCGCCAGTAGCGGACGAAGTTCGATCCGATGAACCCGGCGGCTCCGGTCACGAGGAGCGTCGACATGGTGTGCCTTTCGATCGGTGCGCCTGCGCGGCGACGCATGCGGCTGGGCGGTGGACGGACGTCGCCCATGTTCTCGTGGCGGGCGGGCAGCGGCCTGGCCGGCGCGCGGCCACCCGGACGACGGCGGGTGACCGTGGGCGCACGGGGCACCTTACGCTCTGGCGCGTGGCGGACCTGTTCGAGGGTTATCCGGCGGCCACGGCGCCCGATGGCTTCCGTACTCTTGAGGTGATGAGCATCGTCGTATCGTGATCGTCGCGCGCCCGACCGTGCCGTCCCTGGTGGGCACGGTGCGCGGTCTACCCCGTGCCCGACCTACCCCGTGCCCGACCTCGGTCGTCCCGGTTCGCCGTGCTCTGGTGGGGTCCCCGCCGTTGTCCGTGTCAACCCGACGTCGCCGGTGTAACGCTCTGACGCTCGCCCGGCGTTGTCTGGAAGCCCGAAAGAGGCCCTACCTCGATGATCATTGTGTCCGAGCTCGAACTGCGTGCCGGAGCCCGCACTCTGATCGAGCCCGTATCCTTCCGGGTGCAGCCGAACGACCGGATCGGTCTCGTCGGGCGCAACGGGGCCGGCAAGACAACGTTGCTGAAGGTGCTTGCCCGGGAGGGGCTGCCGTTCGCCGGCACCGTCGACATTCGGGGTGAGATGGGTTACCTCCCCCAGGACCCGCGTACCGGCGATCTGGCCGACACCGCCCGTGACCGGGTGCTGTCGGCGCGCGGTCTCGACGTTCTCCTGCGCGAGATGGAGAAGCTACAGCTGGAGATGGCCGAGCTGGTCGACGCCACGGCGCGGGACGCGGCGATCCGCCGCTACGGCAGCCTGGAGGAGCGATTCGGGACGCTCGGCGGTTATGCCGCCGAGGCGGAGGCTGCCCGGATCTGCTCGTCGCTGGGCCTGGCCGACCGGGTGCTCGCCCAGCCCATCGGCACCCTGTCCGGTGGGCAGCGGCGGCGGGTCGAACTCGCCCGCATCCTGTTCGCCGGGTCCGGCAACGCCGACGCGACCCTGCTGCTCGACGAGCCGACGAACCACCTCGACGCCGACTCGATCGGGTGGCTGCGGGACTTCCTGCGCGCCCACACGGGCGGCCTGATCGTGGTGAGCCACGACGTCGACCTGCTCGACAAGTGCGTGAACAAGGTCTTCCACCTCGACGCCAACCGGGCCACCCTCGACGTCTACAACGTGAACTGGAAGACCTACCTCAACCAGCGCGAGCTGGACGAGCGCCGCCGTCGCCGGGAACGCGCCAATGCCGAGAAGAAGATTGACTCGCTGAAGGCGCAGGCCGACAAGATGCGCGCCAAGGCGACCAAGGCGCGGGCCGCCCATCAGATGGACCGGCGGGCCGAGCGGCTCGCGGCCGGGCTCGCCGAGGCGCGCGTCGCCGACCGGGTGGCCAAGCTGCGCTTCCCGGACCCGGCTCCGTGCGGCCGCACGCCGCTGACCGCCACCGGACTGTCGAAGTCCTACGGCTCGCTGGAGGTGTTCACCGGTGTGGACCTCGCGATCGACCGCGGCTCGCGGGTCGTGGTCCTCGGGCTGAACGGTGCCGGCAAGACCACGCTGCTACGCATCCTGGCGGGCCAGGAGGCGCCCGACGTCGGCCAGGTGCATCCCGGTCACGGTCTGCGTCTTGGGTACTACGCGCAGGAACACGAGACGCTGGACACCAGCCGCTCGGTGCTGGACAACATGCGGGCCGCCGCGCCGGGGACGTCGGACGTGGAGCTGCGTCGCATCCTGGGCGCGTTCCTGTTCAGCGGAGACAGCGTGGAGCAGCGAGCCGAGACCCTGTCCGGCGGCGAGAAGACCCGCCTCGCGCTCGCCGGACTGGTCTGCAGCTCTGCCAACGTTCTCCTGCTCGATGAGCCGACGAACAACCTCGACCCCGCCTCGCGCGACGAGGTGCTTGCCGCGCTCGCCACGTACCGGGGCTCGGTCGTCCTGGTCACCCACGACCCGGGGGCCGTCGAGGCCCTCGACCCGCAGAAGGTCCTGATGCTGCCGGACGGGGTCGAGGACAACTGGTCACCCGATCTGGCCGAGCTCATCACCCTGGCCTGAGCAGGGACCCTGCGCCGGGAACCGAACGGAGAACCTTTGTGAGTACGCAGGGCGGCACCAAGGCGGTCATGGCGGCACTGGCCGCCAATCTGGGTATCGCGCTGGCGAAGTTCGTCGCGTTCCTGGTCACTCAGTCGTCGTCGATGCTGGCCGAGTCCATCCACTCGGTGGCCGACTCCGGCAACCAGGGCCTGCTCCTGCTCGGCCAGAAACGTTCCGTCCAGCCGCCGGACGAGGAGCATCCCTTCGGGTACGGGCGGGCGCGTTACATCGCCGGTTTCCTGGTCGGGATCGTGTTGTTCAGCGTCGGCGGGCTGTTCTCGGTGTATGAGGGCGTCGAGAAGCTGCGCCATCCGCATGAGCTGGAGAGCGGGCTGGTCGCGGTCGTCGTCCTGCTGATCGCGGTGCTGCTGGAGTCGTACTCCTTCGCGACCGCCATGCGCGAGTCGAAGAAGACGAAGGGCGACCGGTCCTGGTGGCGGTTTATTCGGGAGGCGCGGGCCCCGGAACTGCCCATCGTCCTGCTGGAGGACCTGGCAGCCGAGCTGGGGCTGATCTTCGCGTTGCTCGGGGTCGGACTGACCTTGGCACTAGACGACCCGACCTGGGACGGCGCGGGAACGCTGGCCATCGGAGTGCTCCTGCTGATCGTGACCGTCATCGTGGCGACCGAGGCGTACGGCATGCTGGTGGGCGAGGCCGCCGCCCCGGCAATGGTCGCCACCATCCGCCGCACGCTCGCCGCCGCCCCGGGCGTCGCCACGGTCATCCACCTGCGCACGCTGCACCTCGGGCCGGACGAGCTGCTCGTCGCAGCCAAGATCGGTATCGGGGCGGAACTGGCGATGCCCGAGGTGGCCGCCACCATCAACGGCGCGGAGGCGGCGCTGCGGGCCGCGGTGGCGGTTCCGCTGCGCATCTTCCTCGAGCCCGACATCCTCCGCGACGAGCCGGGTCGACGACGGGATCCGTCAGCCGGTGCCGCCGGCGAGGCAGAGCCGCAGCGCGAGCGCGCTCAGGGCGCCGAGGGACATCAGTACCACCGGCAGGTTTCCCGCCCGTAGCTTGTCCCCAGGCAGTTCCGGTCGGGGACGGGGCGCCACCGCGGCCACCAGCAACCAGGGGAAAACCGGCAGCCAGGACTCTTCGACGTCGCCCTCGGCCAGTCCGAGGACCGTCGCGAACAGCATCGTCGCGCCGGCCCCCACCAGCAGCGGCCAGCCCGGGGTCAGCCGCAGGCGGCGCGCCGCCCGGACGAGAACCGGTCCGCCGACGAGGACGACCACGGTCAGATCCACGGCGATCCAGGCCAGCGTGCCGGCGAGCCCCGGCCGTGGCGCGCTCGCCAGGGCCAGCCCGTCGGGCCAGGAGAAACCCCACGCGTAGAAGAGCCACAGCGGCAGAAGCGCACCCAGGCCGGTCATGACGTTGAGGATGGGGCGACGGCGGACGAAGTAGGCCGCCGCGACCGCCACGCCAAGCCAGACCGAGGCGTAGCCGAACAGCCCCGCGAGGCCGAGCAGCAGCCCGCTTGCCAGCGCCCACCACATCGAGCGCCGACCCGGTTCGCATCCGACCACCCCCACCGCGACGGCCAGGGTGGCCAGGGTGGCCGTGACGGCGTCCGGGGACGCCGCCATCCATCCGCTCCACGGGGCCAGGACGAGGACGGGGACCAGGCGCCGGGCGGCCGTCTCATGGCACAACGAGCGCACCGCGATCGAGACGGCGGGGACGACCAGCGTGCCCAGGGCGGTGAACAGCATCCCGATCGCGACCGCGCCGTGCATCCCCACCCTGGTGAGCACCCAGACGGTCAGGACGAGGCCCGGAGGATGGGTCGGCAGGACGGCCGTGGTCCCCGCCGCGGCGTGCGTGGTGGTCGCGGTGTAGGAGGCGAGGAAGCCGAGCGGATCGTCACCGACGGCTTTCGCCGCCGCCAGGAGATCCGCCGGGATGCGAAGATCCGCCGTGATCTCCCCGGGTGCGACCAGCGCGAGCGTGCCGCTCCACGCCAGCGATCCGACGTAGCCCAGGACGAGCAGGACGGTCCAGGGCAGCCTGTTCGTCGGGCCGGTCGCCATGGCCGGGGTGTTCGGGGTGTTCGGGGTGTTCGGGGTGGCCGCCGGGGGGATGGTCGAGGCCCACCAGGCGGTGAGGGCAACCACGACCACGGCGATCGCGAGCGGGACCAGGACGAGGGAATCGAGACGGGGAGCCCATCCGCCGCGCAGCGGCGGGTCACCGATGCCCAGATCAAGGTCGCCGGCGGAGACGAGGAACATACCGACGAGACCGCAGGCCACCAGGATGAGCCACAGCGCCGCCTCGCTGGCCTCGGTATGCCCGGCGGACCCAGCCCAGGGCCGGGACAGGCCGCCACGCGGTCCGGGCGACCGGCTGGAGGCGGCGACAGCGGTCGGGCCGGAGGCGCCGTCCGTCGCGCTCACCGGTCCGTACCGAGGCAGACCGCGTAGCTGGGCACCTTCGGTGCCGACCAGGAGATCATTACGTCACCGACCACCACTGCACGGTAACGAGTCCGGTTCGCTCCCAGCGCCGCAGTTGCTTCCGATCCGGATGCCGGAGGTGCCGGCGGGGGTGCGACGAGCCGTCCGCGGTCTCGCCGGATCGGGCCTTGGCACGGGAGCGGGCCGGCCCCGACGAGGTGGCCAACCGGTGTCGGATGTGAGGAATCAGTCGAATCGATCGGCCGCGTTCGCGGTCCGTCGGCTCGCTCTGTACAGTGATCGACTGATGGTCGTACCTGCAGCGTTGCATCGAGAGAAGATCTCGATCGCGAAGATGACGATGTTCGTGGCGACGCGCCGATGCTGTTGTCGGGCCGCGTACCGGGGATTGGGGACACTGGTCTCGGTAGCACTGTCGGCCATGCGCGCCTGCTGTGCCAGCGGGTGGGTGCGACCCGTGCCATCGCTGGTGACCGCCGGCATGGAGGAAGGAACGCGAGGGCACGGTCATGCACCGGCGTCGCGTGTGATGGATCACATCTGCTTCGAGTGGCGCGTTTACTCAAGCTGAGTGAAGATCGGTTCGCAGATCATCGAACACGGAGGGGGCCACGTTGGCCGAGCTCAGGAAAGGAACCCGGATCACCGGCGCCGAGCGGGACAAGCTTGCCGCCGAACTTCGGAAGAAGTACGAAGGTGGGCAGAGCATCCGCCTGCTCGCCGAGTCCTCTGGTCGTTCGTACGGGTTCGTCCACCGGATCCTCTCGGAGTCCGGTACGACCCTGCGCGGCCGGGGTGGTGCGACCCGGGGCACCAAGAAGAAAAGCGCCTGAATCATGGCGGTCCCCGCCGCCGCTGTAGCGGCGGCGGCGGCCGGGCTGCGCGTGCGGGTCGCCGGGCCTCTCGTCACGATCGGGATGACGGACCTCGGTGATACCGGCGGGGCCGGCTCGTTCCCGGCTCTCGCGTCGGCGCTGGCCGGCGAACTGCGTCGGTTGACCGGTGAGGTCCGGGTCCTGGTTGTCCGGATGGGTCATCGCCCCCCGCCGGCCGCTGACCTCACCGACCCCGCACCCCGGGTGGGCGAGGGAGGACCTGCGGACGCCGTGGGGCGGCTGTCCCCGGCTGCGGGCTATCGCGCGTGGCGCGACGCGATGGGGCGGGTCTCCGACCGGTCCGACCTGATCAGTGTGGCCGTCGTGGACACGACGGTCGGCGACCTCGGTCTCGCGGTGACGGTCGCCTGTGACCTGCGGGTCCTCGCCGCGGATGCGCGCTTCCGGCTGACCTGGGCGCGTGACGGCCTCCTGCCCGCGGCCGGTGCCATGGGTCCGCTGGTCGAGCTCCTCGGATACGCGAATGCCCTGGACCTCTGCCTGACCGGCCGCGAGCTCGCCGCCGACGAAGCGGCCAGGATCGGGCTGGCCCAGCGAGTCCTGCCGCGTGAGCTGCTGGACGAGCAGGTCGGCGTGCTGGTCGCGGCGCTCCTCGCGGTTCCCCGCGATATCGCGGCCGAGGTGAAGGCGCTGATGCACGGCGCGCGGCGTTCCCGTCCCGCCACCCGCTCCGGCCGTCTCGACGAGCGGGCCGAGGACGAGGCCTGGGAACGCGTCGTCATCGCCCGCTCCGCTGCCGGTGACGACCCCGCGGCGGGGTGAGCGGCAGCCAGCACGCCCGACGGGCCGCATCCGCTGCGGGAATGCCCGTCCGCAATTCCTGCTTACCTCGTTACACACCAAGCACCGCCGCCAGGGAGGGCTGATGCGACCGGGAACGGACGGTTGGTCCACGATGCGTACCTTCCAACAGGACCGTTCGGTCACCCGGACCTCGCTACGGCCTGGCACCCTGCGCAGGATCGTCGCCTTCGCCCGCCCCCATCGGCGGCAGCTCGCCTACTTTCTCGCGCTCATCGTGCTCAGCTCGGCTGTCGGTGCGGTTGTTCCGATGATCTTCAAGGCGATCATCGACGACGGCATCGTGCGCCACCGGGTGGGGTTCGTGCAGGCGCTCGCCGCGGTCGTCGCGGGCCTGGCGTTCCTGGACGCCGGTCTGTCGCTCGCGCAGCGCTGGTTCTCGGCCCGGATCGGCGAGGGTCTGATCTACGAGATGCGCAGCCAGGTGTTCCGGCGCGTGCAGTGCCAGCCACTCGCCTTCTTCACCCGGACCCAGACCGGGGCGCTCATCAGCCGGTTGAACAACGACGTGCTCGGCGCGCAGTCGGCGTTCACCAACACGCTGTCGTCGGTGCTGTCGAATATTCTGTCCGCCGGATTCGTGCTCGCCGCGATGCTGGTGCTGTCCTGGCGGATCACCCTCGTTTCGCTCGTGTTGCTGCCGGTATTCATTATTCCGGCCCGCTTGTTCGCGCCCCGCCTGGCCAGGCTGACCCGGGAGAGCTACGGGTTGAACGCCGAGATGAACACGACGATGACGGAACGATTCAACGTGTCCGGAGCGATGCTCGCGCAACTGTATGGTTCGGCAGAACGGGAGGACGAGAACTTCCGTGTTCGGGCCGGGCGGGTGCGTGACATCGGGGTGACCCAGGCCATGTACGGCCGCATATTCTTCGTCTCGCTCACCCTGGTCGCCTCGCTCGCGACCGCGATCGTCTATGGTATAGGCGGTCGGTTCGCTGCCCAGGGCAGCCTGGAGGTCGGTACCCTGGTCGCGCTCACGGCCTACCTCGGACGACTCTACGGGCCGCTCACCCAGCTCTCCAACGTGCACGTCGACGTCATGACGGCGCTGGTGTCCTTCGAGCGGGTCTTCGAGGTGCTCGATTTGGAGCCGGCGATCGCCGACCGGCCGGGCGCTGTCGATCTGCCGGCCGGCGCGGCGACCATCGAGTTCGATCATGTCGGTTTCCGTTATCCGGCCGCCGACGAGGTCTCCCTGGCGTCGCTGGAGTCGGTCGCCGTACTCGACCCGCGGGTGCCCACGCCGGTGCTGCACGATGTCACCTTCCGGGTCGAGCCGGGGCAGGTGATCGCGTTGGTCGGCCCGTCCGGAGCGGGCAAGACGACGATCAGCCAGCTCGTTCCGCGCATGTACGACGTGCGGTCGGGGTCGGTACGCATCGGCGGGCACGACGTCCGCGATCTCACCCTTCGGTCCCTGCGGTTCGCTGTCGGTGTGGTCACCCAGGACGCGCATCTGTTCCACGACACCATCCGCGCGAACCTGGCCTTCGCTCGGGTGGACGCCTCGGACGAGCAGATGTGGACCGCTCTGGACGCGGCGCGGATCGGGCCGCTCGTGCGCTCCCTGCCGGACGGCCTGGACACGGTCGTCGGTGACCGGGGCTACCGCCTGTCCGGCGGGGAGAAGCAGCGGCTGGCCATCGCCCGGCTGCTGCTGCGCGAACCGGGCATCGTCGTGCTGGACGAGGCCACCGCGCACCTCGACAGCGAGTCCGAGGCCGGCGTGCAGCAGGCGCTGACCGCCGCGCTGGTGGGACGGACATCCCTGGTCATCGCGCACCGGCTGTCCACGGTGCGCGACGCCGACCGCATTCTGGTGGTCGACGACGGGCGGATCGTGCAGAGCGGGACCCATGAGGAGCTGCTGGCCCGCGGCGGGCTCTATGCCGAGTTGTACCGGACCCAGTTCGCCCCGGTCACGCCCGTCGGTGCTGGTGCGGGGTGGGCCGAAGGGGCCAGTGCCCCACCGGTCGGGGTCTGACTCCTGGGCCACATCCGGGCGCGCCACGTTCGGGCGGCCGGCGTCGCGCCGACCCGACAGGTGGGCGGCGACCGGCCGTGGTCCGCAGCCGGTCGCGGACCACGGCCGCCCGTCATGGCCTAAGATCCGGGCTCGGCCGAACGAAGCGCTGCGGCCGTGGGGGAGCTCTCGCCGGCCGCGCTGCCGGCGTGCACCTCCGAGGCGACGACGCTGGTCTCGGCGGGAGCCATGACGTCGGCGACGGCGATGTCGATGTCGCCGGACGGCTGGCGGTGGATGGCGGGATTTTGTTTCATATCGGCTCCGGGGGGACTCGATCGTGCCCTACCGACTTCCGCATCCGAGGAAGCGGATCCCAGGAACGTCCGGCGCCCTTGCCGTCTTTCCCGTATCACACGCGTCAACCGACAGGAGTGTGGCGCGGACGATATGAACGGTACGCCGCCGCGCGACCACGTGCAGCATATAACGGATACGCCTGATCTGACTACTTCTCGGGCCGCCGCGCGCGCCTCCCGGTGGCCCCCGTGTGCAATGACCGACGATCAGTACTTAGGCTCTGGGTGTGCCCCGTAGAGCCAAGATTGTTTGTACCCTCGGCCCCGCGACCAGCTCGCCAGAGAAGGTCCGGGCCCTCGTCGACGCGGGAATGGACATTGCCCGACTGAACTTCTCCCACGGAACACACGAACAGCATGCCGTCACTTACGCGCGGGTGCGCGAGGCCGCGGAGGCGGCCGGCCGCAGCGTCGGCACGCTCGCCGACCTCCAGGGACCGAAAATCCGGCTGGGGAACTTCGCCGACGGCGGGGTCACCCTGCTGCCCGGTCAGCGGTTCACCGTCACGATCCGTGATGTTCCCGGCGATCAGCATCAGGTCGGCACGACCTACCCGGGCCTGCCGGGCGACGTCGCGGCCGGGGATCGCGTCCTGGTCGACGACGGCCGCCTGGTCCTGCAGATTGACGGGGTGACTGACACCGACGTCCACACCACGGTCGTTGTCGGCGGGCCGGTGAGCGACCACAAGGGGATGAACATTCCCAACGCCGCGCTCACCGTCCCGGCGCTCACCGAGAAGGACGCCGCTGACCTGCGGTTCGCTCTCAACCTCGGGGTGGACATGGTCGCACTGTCCTTCGTCCGGAGCGCCGTGGACGCCGCGGCGGTGCATGCGATCATGGATGAGGTGGGGATCCGGGTTCCGGTCCACGCCAAGATCGAGAAGCCGCAGGCGGTCGCCGAGCTCGACGAGATCATCGAGGCGTTCGACGGTCTGATGATCGCCCGTGGCGATCTCGGGGTCGAGCTGCCGCTCGAGGACGTGCCGCTCGTGCAGAAGCGCGCCGTCAGCCAGGCCCGGGAGCGGGCCAAGCCGGTGATCGTCGCGACCCAGGTGCTCGAGTCCATGGTCAGCGCGCCGCGGCCGACCCGTGCCGAGGCCAGTGACTGCGCCAACGCCGTCCTGGACGGCGCTGACGCGATCATGCTGTCGGCGGAGACGAGCGTCGGTGCCTACCCCATCGAGGCCACGGCCACCATGGCGCGCATCATCGAGACCGCCGAGGCCGACCTCGGCCGGATACCGCCCCTGCGGACCGAACCGCGCACGCTCGGTGGGGCACTCGCCCAGGCCGCCGCGTCGGTAGGAGCCGCGGTCGGCGCCCGTTACCTCGTGGCCCACACCCTCAGTGGTGACACGGCCCGGCGACTCGCCCGGTACCGTACCGAGGTCCCGGTGCTGGCCTTCACGCCGATTCCGGCTGTTCGCAACCAGATGGCGCTCTTCTGGGGCGTGGAAACCTTCCTCGTGCCGTTCGCGGACAGCACGGACGAGATGGTCCGCCAGGTCGACAGCGCCCTCTTCCATATTGGCCGATGCAAGCCGGGTGAACTGGTGGTCGTCGTCGCCGGGACGCCGCCGGGCGTGGCCGGCATGACCAACATGATGCGGGTCCATCGCATCGGGGAGGCCATCTGACCCCACCGTCTGGCGTCAGCGTCGCATCCCTGATCTTTGATCCCTGACCGAGAACTGGCATACCTCGAGCACCCCGAGCCGCGCCGACGCCGAGTCCGCCGGTCACCGGCGGCCCGCCGGCGCGGCCCCCGTTGTGCCGTTGCCGTTCTGGCACATGTCAGGCGTGGACCGATGACTGTCATGATGAGGCCCAGCTGGGCCTAGGCGGACAAGCTGGGGGCGTGGTACGGCCCGGGCCCGGCCGCCTCCGGTCCGTACCGGGTCGGCCGGCGGCCTGTTGCATACGGTGTATGTCAGGAAGTGGTGGGATGGCCGAGCAGGGAAGTGGGACGGACGGTCAGGCGTCCGACGCCCGGTCGACGAACGGCGACGCCGCGGCCAATCCCGAAACCGGAGTACCCCGGACCGGGCAGAGCGGTGGGACCACGGAGAAGACCGCACCGCGCCCGGGGGCCGGGAGGAACGCGGCCGCCACGTCCG
>NZ_CDWWXB010000026.1:0-2274 GCF_977971855.1 Frankia sp. CoWAU3
ACCGAAGACCGTTCACCGATCGCATCGTGTGACGGTATTCAACGTCAGATCCGCCCCCAGGATAGCGTCACTCGCTGTGAGATCCGTCGGATCATTGGCGCCGGAACCACCGCCGCTGCACCGATCAGCTCGATGGATCCCGCCAATTCCGCGAACAAACCGCGCCCGCGCGGTGGCGGGCACATCCGGGACGACGAACGAGCCGAATAACATCACGTCAACATCATGGATACAACGGCGACCCACCATGCGACGAAAAGACGACCGCGGAAGTCCACCGGCGGCGCGGCAGCGGGCACTACAGAACTTCGTCGGGGGTACGACCCTGGGCCCGGTTGCCGATCCTTCCTCGGGCGGGAGCGACGGCACACCCCATGGAAGGATCGCAACCGACGGGCCGGCAGCGATCGCAAGGCCGATTTTTCAGGACTCCTCTGGACATCCACCAGGCGCCAGGAATATTTTTCCGCCAGCACGCCACAATTCACCGGGATAGCACGATCAATGCCCGGCTGAGGGACCGCCGTCTGGGGGGCGACCATTGGCTGAGAAGCAGCGAGCGGCCAGGGGGCTCCTGTCCTCAGGCCCACCCGCTATGACCAGGATTTTCGGGCGGGACCAACATTACGCGGCCCGGTATTACGGCCCCTGGAAGAAAGTATCACCGGCGGGTGCGAGCGGATTTGAGGACACCCGGGAAGGCGTCGCCGCCGGATCCGTCGTCCTCGGCGCTTGTCGCGGCTGGCACGTTCAGCGACGCCGCCGGGTCCGGCGGAACGGGTGTCTACCGTGATCGATCACCTGGGGACGTCGATGGCGCGGTCCGGCCGGGCGGCGGAGGCAACGCGGCTCGACCAGATGATCTATGCCTGGCCGCGCCGAAGCAGGACGGGCGGCGAGGGTTACCTCCCGACGGCGAGCTCCCTGGGCTCCACGGTGACCAGGTCCTGGAGCGGGCTTCTCGCCGGCGAGGTCGAGCTCGACGAGAGCCGGGTCCCCCACCCACCGTCGGCGCTCGCCTACCTCATCCGATCTCCGGATCATCCCGAGGCGCCGGATCATCTCACGGCGATGGATCCGCACCGCATCCCGGAAGCAGCGCTCGTGCACCGGATCCGGATCCCGGAACACGGCGGCGACGGCCGGGCCCGGCTGCGTGCCCACATCCTGATCGGCCGGGCGGACTATCTGACCGAACGGGTGGGGCTCGCGTTGTACGCGGCGGGTGGGGTCGTGGTGGGGAACTCCCGCACCATCCCGCGGCTGGCTCCCCTGCACCTGCGCGACCTCACCGCACGCCGGCGGACGGGCGAGCGGACCCTGCGCCAGTCAGCGCGCGCGGGGGTGCGGCGCGATCGGCTCGTCACGCTCATCGCGACGGTACTGGCATGGTCGCGGGCCGAGCGTCCCTTCGTGGTGGCCAACACTGGTTCGGATGAGGCGCTCATGCTGATGTGGGCCCTGGTGGAGATCCTCGAAGGCGTTCTGCCCTACCGGCTGACCTTCTCCACGCATGCGACCACCGTCCCTTCAGGCGCCGCCCCCTCGGGCGCGCGGCACACCGACGAGCCAGGCCCGCGGTTCCTGTTCGTCCCGTTCGAACCAGAGTGTGCCGGTAATGGGGAGCCCGCCGCGATCCACGTGGATCCGCGGGTCGGGCCGGACGCTCCACCGATCATGACCGCCGCCGCCCGGCTGCTCGTGGACCTCCACGGCCGCGGTGGGATGCGGGGAATCGGCGACCTGCTGGCCCTGGTCGGTGACGAGATGTTCGATCCGAGCCGGCCGGAAGCCTGGTGCCGGCGGGTGATGGGGAACGGGGTCGAGAGGACCACCGCGCCGCCGCCCGGCGGCGACCTGGCCACCATCGCGGATACCGCGGGTGCTCCGCGCGCGGGCTCCCCGGATACCGCGAGTGGTTCGGGTACGTCGGGTCCCCCGGATCCGGCACCCCTCTCGACCACGACCGATGCCGTCGGCCTGGGACACGCGACGGCCCCGACCGCGCCGGGCGATCCGGCACCGGCAGCGACGACAGGCGCCGGAGCGCTCGCCGTCCGCGAACACCTCCGCGAACGGTACGAACGCCTGCGGGCTTCGAACTGGTCGAGCTCCGCCGAACAGGGCACGGCCGCGGACCCCGTGCGCCGTCTTTTCACCGCCCTCATCGAACCGGTCGGTCTGCCGGCGGACCTGGCGAGCGTGGAGCGACTGCGCGGTCAGTTGCGCCGGGTCGCGGGGCTGCTGGCCGGCCCCGTCGCCGGCCCGGGCGGC
>NZ_CDWWXB010000026.1:2575-3330 GCF_977971855.1 Frankia sp. CoWAU3
GGCCCGGGCAACGGACCCCGGGAACGGTTGCGCGAGGAGATTGTCGGCGTCATTCTGGGCCGGCTGCGGGAGGAGGAGCCGCCCGGCCGGATGATCGACAAGATCTCCAACGCGGTCGCCGAGGAGCAGCGCCAGGTCGAAGGAACAATCTCCGCCCTCGCGGACGAACTCGCCGCGTTGCGGCTTCCTTCGCCCGCACAGGTTCACGACGAGCCACCGCACCGGGACGAGCCACCGCACCGGGACGAGCCACTGCGCCAGGCAGTTCCGCTGCTCGCGGTCGCCCTAGAGTCGATCTTCTCGGGATACCGGATGACCTCCGCGCGCGACAACGCGATCCGGCTGGCCACGGAGACCGTCGAGGCGCTGCGCGCCGCCCGACCGGACCACCTGTCGGCGTCGCCTACCGGTGCTTCCCGACCCGCCCGACTCGCCGTCACCGTGCGCCGCGTCCCCCGACCTGCCACGCCGCCGCCCGCCACACCGGAATCGGCCACCGCGCAGCCAACCGATCCGGGCTCAGAGGAACGGCGGCACCTGGAACGGCTGGAACGGGACGCGGGGAACGCCGTCATCCGACACGTCGCGGAGGCGTATCGGCAGGAGTGGTCGTACTGGGACGATCGTCTGCACCCGATCGACCGGCTGCTCGCCGCGTTGGGCGTCCCGCTGGGCATCTCCCTCAACGACGCGGCGTACGACCCTCTCGTCGATCCGCTCAAGTCACCCACCGAACTCCGCGAGCTCGCCGCGCT
>NZ_CDWWXB010000026.1:3652-10517 GCF_977971855.1 Frankia sp. CoWAU3
AGCGCGGCGAGCCCGCCCGGTCTCCTCTCGGAACGGTCTCTCCACGCCCCCCGGCCGCCGTACCGATGTCCTGGCCCGCGCCGCGAGCGACGTCACTCAGGCCATCACCCGACGGCTGGCCCCGGACGCCTACCAGAGCGACCACGACCGCGCCGCCTACATCGACGCGGTGCACCGCGCGGTGACGACGATGCAGCGCGAAGTCGTAGAGATGTTGACCCGGCTGGTCGCGGGGCTCGCCGCGCTCGCGATCCCGGCGGCCGCGGTAGACCCCGCCGTCTGGGCCGGGCGCCGCATCGATCTGATCCATCAGACGCTGCGGGCCCTCTTCGACCTGTTCGGCCTGCCCGAGGGTTTCGAATTCGCCAGAGCCCTGGCAGACGAGGTGGTGACAGGCGCCGCGCCGACGGGTGGCGGGTCACGGTGGCCCCCGGAGTCGGCCGCGGCGAAAGTCGTGCGTCTGCTGCGCGAAACCCATGCCCGGGGAGCCGATGCGTTCCGGCTGCTCGTTCTCTACGCCCCGGGATGGCATACCGCCGAGGACATCCGCGATGACATCGCCTACGCGGGGGCCTCCCCGGTCGGGCCACCCGGCCGGCCCGCGTCGCGGGCACATGAGGCGGAGGTACTCGGAGCCGGTGCGCGCCCGTATTTCGAGCGGTTGGTCGCGGTCGAGGCCGCGTCGGGACGAGGCGACGGGCCACTGATGCAGACCGTGCGGCGCATCGCCGGCCTCTACCTGCCCGGCGCGTCCCACGAACCCGGTCCGCCAGGAGCGCCAGGAGCGCCAGGAGCATTCGAGAACGATCTACGTGTCCTGGGTGCGGAGCTCACCGCCCGCATTCCGCCGACCTGGCCGGATGGTCCCGATCCGGCGATCGCCTTCCTCCGAGCCTGCCAGCTTGGCCAGCCGAACGCGGCCCGCGTCTTCGGGCTGTTGGTCCGACATGTTCCGAACTGGGACGATGCCTGGGATCTGCACGAGGTCATCCGCCGGGACGGTGCCCCGGGCCAGGAAACCGCCCATCCGGAGGAGGGGCCGTTGACGGGTCCGGAGTTGGCCAGAGCGGCGGAGAGGTACTTCCGCCGAACAGTGCGGGGATCGGAGGCAGATCGCCCCTTCCCCGCCGACCTGGAACGCGTCGTGCGCCGGCTGGTGGCGCTCTACCTCCCCGACGACCCGCGGCTGCGGGCCGCGAGCGAGCTGCCCGGCTTCGTCGAGAGCCAGGTGATCGCCGCGATCAGCCGACCCGCACCGCTCAGGCGCCGCCGCCTGCTCCCGTGGCTCGCCACGACCGCCATGACCACCAGAGTCGCCGTGACCGCCGTGACGTTGTGCCTGACCCTGATGATCTTCCTCACCGTGATGCGTTGATGCGGCGGCGAACAATCACCGTCTCGCGCCCCCCGATACGAGCCGTCACCGTTCATCGGAGGCATCCTTCGTGGCGCCCGCCTCTCGGCGGGGCCGCCCGGGGGTCGGCCCTACTCGGCCGCGCCCAAGTCTGGAACAATGCTCAGCACTTGTGTCAGTGTCGCGACACATACCCGGTCTCTTCTGAGTTGATGCCCTTAGGTATGAAGGAAGACGGCTGGCGACACGTCCTACAGCGTGATCGTAATTGCTACGGCGAGGACGGAGGCCATGGGTAGCCCGCTGGTAACGATCATGCTCATTGTGATGCTGCTGGTGGGTGGGCTGGTCTTCGTCATCCTCAACAACCGGCCCGCCCGGCCCGAGGAGAACCAGCGACGCTCTCGTGGCCTCGACCATCAGCGCCACCGATACGGTACGGTGCCGATCCGTGACAGCTCTGACGCCACCCCGCCCGACGGGATCGTGCCCGGCTTCGCCGAGCCGGCGCCGGTCTCCTCGGCAACCGGTGCGACGGGCAACACGGCGGACAGGTCAGCGGACAGCGCGAGCGGCGTCCCGGACGCAGGCGCGGCATGGGGAGGGTGATGTGACCTCGCAGGTTTCCGTCGGCGGCGGTGAAGGCGACCGCGATCCCGACTCCACCGGCTGGACGCCACCGCCCGCCGGTCAGCCGCACCTCGGGCCCGGTGCCTTCGGTGACGAACGGGCGGATGCCACCCGCTACTACGACCCGGCGACCGGCGACTATCCCCTCCCGCCACCCGGGGAACACGCGCCGGCTCCGCGCGGCGCCGAGTCAACCCGAACGGTTGAGGACACGCCGTGGGAGAGCTCCCCCACGGCGACGACCGTCCCCGTGGCTCCGCCCGCTCCCCCGAGGAGGCAGACAGGCGATCTCATGGCGATCGAGCCGGAGCAGACGACGGCCGCCGCGCTGCGACTCGCCGCCGCGGGGCGCACCCGCCGGGGCAAACGCGGCGGTCCCAACGAGGACGCGTTCGTCGTCGTCGACGGGCTGCTGGCGGTGTCGGACGGGGTCGGTGGCGAGGCTGCCGGCCAGATCGCGTCCACGCTGACGGTCACCACGGTGGCGGGTTTCCGCCCGCAGTACGCCGAGGATCCGCTCGCGGGCCTGCGCAAGGCCGTGGAACGGGCGAACTGGGTGGTCCGGACCCGGGCTCGAGAGGAGCCGG
Source organism: Frankia sp. CoWAU3 (assembly GCF_977971855.1). Lineage (NCBI taxonomy): Bacteria > Bacillati > Actinomycetota > Actinomycetes > Frankiales > Frankiaceae > Frankia > Frankia sp. CoWAU3. The sequence continues at coordinate 6,224 of NZ_CDWWXB010000026.1, forward strand.
CCTGGCTCGGCATGGCCTGCACGCTGGACGTCGTCATCCTCGGGCGCCAGCAGAGCACCGGCGAGTACCTCACCGTCGCACACGTGGGTGACAGCTCGGTGTGGTTGCAGCCCGGCAAGGGACGGCCGCGGGCACTGACCACGCCGCACGCGATCCGTAACGGTCCGTTGCTCAACGCCGTCGGGCTCGCTGACGAGATCGAGGCGGACATCTTCAGCGAGCCGGTCCGCGCCGGTGACCGGGTCGTTCTCGCCAGCGACGGCATCACCAAGGTGATGAGCCCGGAACAGCTCGACGGCCTGCTGAGCGCGCTGGGGCCCGAGCCGCCCGAGCGGGCCGCGGACGCGCTCGTCGAAGCGGCCCTGCTGGCCGGTGCCCGGGACGACACCACCATCGTCGTCGCGGATCTGGTGTCCGAACCCGCCGCCCGGTGAGTTCGTCCGGACATCCGGTCGTCCGGCCCGGTGTCCGGACGTCCTAGATAGACGGGCTGAGACCCGCCGACAGCCGCCCCGAGAGGTCAGGAGACGCGCTGACCGACCGGGCAGTCCAGGGCGCTGGCGCGGGTCAGGCCGTCGACGGACAGCCGGGCGGACAGGCGCACCGGTCCGGACGACTCGGTGAGAATGCCCGTCCAGCCCCCGGCCGCCCGGAAGACGCACGCCGTGCCCCCCGACAGCTGCCAGTAGGGGGTGTAGTGCACGAGCACCGTGGCGACCCCGGGCGCGTGGAAGTCGACCGCGACCGAACTCACCCCCAGTTCGGTGAGCGAGGCCGGTCCCTGCACCAGGCCCGGGGAGTCGGTGACGAGCCACACCTTCCAGTGCGCGTTCTGCCAGGCGAGATCGAGATAAGGCAGACCGGCTCGCAGCAGCCTGGCCTCGGCGACCGCGGAGGGATCCAGCTCGACGTTGGGGAGGGCGACGTAGCGGATGCCGCGGGCGAGCAGCCACTCGTGGTAGGTCTCGGCGTTCAGGGTGCCGTCGTAGAACAGCGCGTTGTACTTGCTGTCGAGCTGGCGCAGCCAGCCGCGGGCCATGGGTACGGACGGGGCGACGAAGCGCGCCTCCCAGTGGGCCCGGGTGAAGGGGATCTCCACCCGCCCGGCCGACACCGGTGCGCCGCGGTCGAGGTAGTCGAGGAGCTCGGTGTAATAGGCCTTCGACCCGGACGGATCGCCGTGGACAAGCAGCGCCCCGTGCACCGGCCCGATCTGCCAGCCGATCAGCGGGATCGCCACGACCGCGAGGACGCGGCGGCGTTCGGCGAGCAACAACGCCGCGGTAGGGCCGGCGAGCAGCGTCGCCGGTCGGGTGATGTTTCCGCCGATCTGGGTGGGCACGAAAAAGAAGACCACTGCCGCGGCCGCCCAGAGCAACAGGCCGTGCCGGATGAGCCGGATGAGCCGGGCGTGCCCGGGCACGACGAGCAGGCCGACCGCGATGAGGGTCAGCAGCGACAGGAAGGTGAGCGCGGGAAAGGGCTGGTACCCGTCCTCGGGAAACGCGAGCGCGACGATGATGCCGGATCCGGCGCCGGCGAACGGGAGCGCCCGGCGCCATCCGATCGTCGGCAGCAACGCGAGGCCGACGAGCAGCACGAAGCCGCCGGCCAACGGAGACGCCAGCGACGACAGGACCGCGCCGATCCAGGTCAGCTTCGTGTGCCGTTCCCGCGCGCCGACCAGCGCCAGAGCACCGAAGGTCATCCCGAGCGCGAACGGCATGCGGCCCACGACGAGGTTCGCCACCGTCGAGACCGCGAACCAGACGAGGACCAGATCATGCCCGGTCCGCAGGCCAGGACCGCGGAGCAACCGGGTCACGATCATCGTCGAGGCGACGCAGGAGATCGCGCCGAGCGGCTGTACCCCGACAAGCGCACCGAGCGGGGGGAACAGCACACTGTAGCCGGGGATGGTGTGACCGCCGTACCACTGATCATCCCAGAGCACCACTCCGCCGTGCCGGAACAGCCAGACCCGGTACTCCTGGGCGGGGGTGTCCGGACCGGTGATGCCAAGACCGACGCACAGCAGGCAGAGCGCGGCGGTCAGAATCCAGGGCCAGCGGCAAACCGCCACGACGACAGCGAGAACACCCCGCACGAGCGGTCCGCGGTGCCGCGGCGGCTCGAGGGCGATGGAAGGGGTCTGGGGCAGTGTGGCCACGCGAGGCTCCGACCCGGGGTGCCCGGGCCCACCCGTCGCTGGGGCGGTCGACGCCGTCCGCCCCCCCGAGATGGCGTCAGGCGGGGAACCCGGGGTCGCGAGCGTTGTCACCCGCGACCCCCCCACACACCGACGACAGTCCATCCGCCGTCTCCGACCGGACATCACCCGACAGCTTGCCCCGCGGGCGGCGTCAGGCCGCGCCCGTCCCGTCCGGACCGGGCAGCGGCCGGTCCCGACCGGCCGGCATCCTGGCCCCGACCAGGGTGACCCTGCTGGTCCTCGCCGGTGGCGGCGCCGCGGTCGTGGCCATGATGAACGAGGGTCGGCTCGGTTCGCGCGATCCGCACACGACCGACCCTTCCTCCTGGTGGGGCATTCTCCCATCGGCGGCCTCGTCGGATACCGCAAGGGGCGTCCTGGCCGGCCTGGCGGCCCTGGGCATCATCACTCTGTGTCTGTGCTGGGGCGGACTTGTGCGCGCGACGATCGCCGGCCGCACCTCCCCGCGGGCCGCCCTCGCGGCGTGGATCGTCTGGAGCCTCCCGTTCGCGGTGGGCCCGCCACTGTTCAGCCGGGACATCTACGCCTACGCCGCTCAGGGTGAGCTGGCGAGGCTCGGCCTGGATCCGGCGACACACGGCGTCTCCGCCCTGCTGACCGCCGAGGGCTCGGGCTCGGCGTTCGTCCGGGCCGTTGACCCCCGGTGGTGGAACACCCATGCGCCCTATGGCGGTGCCGCGGTCGCCGTGGAGAAGAGCGCCGCGGCCCTCGGCGGCGGGCCGGCCGGGACGGTCGCGCTGCTCAAGATAGTCGCGATCCTCGCAACGATCGCGATGGTCGTCCTGACGCTACGGCTCGCCGGACCGGAGCCGGGCCGACGGGCCCTGGTCATGCTGCTCGTCGCGGCCAATCCGGTCGTCGTCGTGCACCTGATCGGCGGAGCCCACCTCGACGCAATGGCCGCGGCGCTGCTCGTGGCGGCGCTGGTGGTGGACCGCCGACGGCTCGTCTCGGCACCGGCGTCCGGCCCGGAGGGAAGGAGCACGCCGACGGCTCGGCAGGCCGCGCTCGGCGCCGCCGCAACGGCGCTGGTCAGCGTGGCCGGAAGCGTCAAGGCGACCGCGCTCCTCGGCGTCGCCTGGCTGGTGCTGGCGCATCTGCGGGCCGCCCGGTCGGCGCGGCGTCCGATCCGCGCCGGCGCCGTGCTGCTCGCGGCCGATGCCGCCGCGGTCGCGCTCGCCGCGGGGCTAAGCATGGTGGCTGGCGGCTTCGGCCCGACCTGGATCCACGCGTTGTCCACGTCGGGCACCCTGACCACGGGGGCCGCACCGGCCTCGATTCTCGCCGCGGCGGTCGACGGGGTCGACGGCATGCTTGGTCCGGTCGGCCGCCATCCGTCCGGCGCCGAAACGCAGCGGGCGACTCGGGCCCTGTGCCTGGCCGGCGCGGCGCTGGTGGTGGCCTGGCTCGCCCTGCGCGCCTGGCGGGACCGGGACGGGTACACCGGCCGTCGGCACGACCTGATCGTGCTCGGCTATGGCGGGCTGGCGGTGGCGCTCGGCAGCCCGGTGCTCTACCCCTGGTACCTCGCGCTGTGCCTGCCGGCACTCGCGGTCGTCGTGGCCCTCGCCCGGTCAGCCCCGCCGGCGCCCCACCCTGGAACGGCCCGTCCCAGGACGCCGGGGATGCAACCACGCCGCATGAGGCGTCTCGGGGCGGCCGTCGAGCGGATCGTCGGGGGGTTCGGGGGGTGGACCATCGCCCTGGTGGTCGTCACGTCGGCCTGGCTGTGCCTGACGACCCTCGCGCCGCTCGCCGCGACCTGGCGGCTGCTCGGGCGCGTCGAGACGTCCCTGGCCGTCATCGGCTGCGCCGGCCTTGCGGCCGCGGGAACGGTCATCACGCTGGTCGCGATCCGGCGGCGGCACGCCACGCCCACCCGCAGACGGTGACCAGTCCGACGTTGCGGACCACCAGGACCAGGCTCACCATGATCCGTCCCTGGACGACGTCGTTGTACCGCCACGGATAGACGACCTGGGAGAGCACAACGCAGATCAGCAGCAGCGCCACCCACCACCACGACGGTCCACCGGCCGGGACGGGGGCAGCCGGCCCGCC
>NZ_CDWWXB010000026.1:10856-12020 GCF_977971855.1 Frankia sp. CoWAU3
GGCGGGCCGGGCCATCGCGATCCAGACCGCGACGAGCGCCATGATCCACACAAGGTACTGCGGGCTGAGCACGCGGGCGGTCACGACCACGACAAGCAGCAGCGCGAGCGTGCGCCCCACGAGCACACCGGCCCGGCCCGCGCCGTCCGCCGCCGCGGGCGGACGCGCCCATCCCCACCACCACAGGGCCGAAATGGCGATCACTACGATCTCGGTCAACGAGCATGCAGTGGCCACGCCGCGGGCCAGCGGGGTGTCGAACTGGAGCGAACCGTAGGAATAGCCGGGTGCCGTTCCATGGCCGAGCATGTGGGCGACGACGAACGGCGTCGCGGCCACCGCCTCCACCTGTAGTCCGCGGGCCTGCTGCGCGCCGAGAAACCCGAACGCGTCCCGCCACCACCCGGTGACCGCGAACAGCGCCGCGAGCCCCCCGACGGCGCACAGGACGCCGGCGGCAAGACGCAACCAGTCCGGCGAGGGCGCCGGGAATCCACCGGTGGGCCGGCCGGGAGGCGGACCGGGGGGCGGATCGGTGGACGCCGACCGACCCGGGGACCGAAGCGACGGACGGGACAGGGCGATCAGCAGCAGGACCGGCCAGATCTTGAGCAGCGCACCCGCGGCGAGATGAAATCCCGCCCGGCCGAACCGGCCCGCGGCGAGCGCGAGCACGGCCGCGACCGCCGCCGCGGCCGGCAGCAGATCGAAACGGGCCAGCGCCACCGGTCCCAACGCGGTGAGACCGGCCACCCAGAACCCCGCCGCCGGGACCGAGCGACGCACCAGCGCGGCGGTCAGGACGGCGTCGACGGCCACCATCATCCCGATGAACACCGCTCGATAGGGCAATCCCAGATAGGCGTGAGTTACGTCGGGCAACACGAACACAACTGCCGCGCCCGGCGGATACTGCCAACGGTCGTCACCGGTGGGCATCCCCTCGCCGCGACTGAGCCCGCGGCCCCACTCCGCATAGATGTGTAGATCGCCGAGCACGCTCTGCTGCATGCCGAACGCCTGGTCGGTCACCACCAGAGTGACGAGGACGGCACGGCTGACCAGCCACCATGCCCAGAGGCGCCGGGCTGACCGGTCGGGGGTGCCGGCTCCGGGACGAGCGAGCGCGGCCGGCCGTCCGGGTGCGGACAAAGCCGGCCCCCC
>NZ_CDWWXB010000026.1:12276-13578 GCF_977971855.1 Frankia sp. CoWAU3
GGAGGTGCCTGTGATCCTCGGATCCGGCTCAGCATGGGACACGGCCTGCGTTCAACTGGCGAACGCGGCTCGTCATCTGGGCCTTGACGACGGTATGCACGACCTGCTCCGCACGCCCCGCCGGGCGATCACCGTCAGCGTTCCGCTACAGCGCGACGACGGTCAGCTGACCGTGCTGACCGGCTATCGCGTCCAGCACAACCTCGCCCGTGGCCCGGGCAAGGGAGGGATCCGCTTCCACCCAACCACCGACCTCGACGAGGTCAAGGCGCTGGCGATGTGGATGACCTGGAAGTGCGCGCTGATGGGGATCCCCTACGGCGGGGCCAAGGGCGGCATCGCGGTGGAACCGGCGATGCTCTCCCTGCCGGAACGCGAACGCCTGACCCGGCGCTACGCCGCCGAACTCGTCCCGTTGATCGGACCGGAGAAGGACATCCCGGCACCGGATGTGGGCACCGACGAGCAGACCATGGCCTGGATCATGGATACCTACTCGGCGCACACCGGGTACACCATCACCGGCGTGGTAACCGGCAAGCCGCTGTCCATCGGCGGTTCCGCCGGTCGGGCCGGGGCGACCAGCCTGGGGGTGCAGCTTTCGGTGTTCGCCGCGCTGCGCGAGACCGGGCGCGACCCGCACGCGATGACGATCACGGTCCAGGGCTTCGGCAAGGTGGGGGCGCTCGCGGCCCAGTATCTGCACGACGCCGGTTGCACTGTGGTCGCGGTCTCGGACGTGAAGGGCGGGATCTACAACCCGCAGGGACTCAACCCGGCCGCCCTCATCCGCCATCTCGCCGGCGGCGCGGAGACGGTCGTCGGCTACCCGGGAACCGACACGATCACCAACGACGAGCTCCTGGAGCTCGACGTCGACGTGCTCGTCCCCGCGGCGTTGGAGGGCGTCATCACGGTCGAGAACGTCGACCGGGTCCGCGCGCCGATCATCGTCGAGGGTGCCAACGGCCCGGTGACCGCCGAGGCCGACCAGGTCCTGGACGACCGGGGCGTCCTGGTGGTGCCGGACATCCTCGCCAACGGCGGCGGGGTGGCGGTCTCGTACTTCGAGTGGGTGCAGGACATCCAGGCGTATTTCTGGTCCGAGGACGAGGTCAGCGACCGGCTCCGGGCGCTGATGGACCGCGCGTACCGCGAGGTCTCCCTGCTGGCCACGACCCAGAAGATCAGCATGCGCAGCGCCGCGCACGTCATCGGGGTCGGCCGGGTGGCCGACGCCCACCGGACCCGGGGTCTGTATCCCTGACCGGCATCCCTGACCGGCATCCCTGACCGGCGGTC
>NZ_CDWWXB010000026.1:13894-15065 GCF_977971855.1 Frankia sp. CoWAU3
GTGCCCCTGGGGCCGGCAGCCCTGGGGCCGTCGCCGCCTGCGCGGCCGCGGCGGCGACCGCCAGCAGCGTGTCGTGATCGTCCGCCGGGGCGGACCGGTTGCGGCGCCGATGCCCGCACCGCTCGCAGACGTGCGTGATGACCAGATCGTGCGTACGGCTCTCCACCGCGACCGGCCGCATCACAGCGCCGCACCGCGCCGCCCGGTCGCCGGGGTTGACGTCAACGTGCCGCGACGACAGACAGGACGGGCAGTGGTTGGTGTACCCGTCACCACGCACGGCCGTCGCGCAGACCAGGCAGACGAAGTCCTCGGTGGTGCGGGTGAAGCGCCGGCTCACCGGCCAAGGGTAGGCCACCACACGGCGTGCCCCGCCTGCCCGGAAGCCAATCAGCGCCAACGGTAGCCAATCGGGGCGCTCGGAGCTGGCCGGAACCGGGTGGGGGCCTCCCGCCAACATCTCATCGTATCCGCGCCGGGCGGCCGGGCCGTGGGCGGGACGTGTGTCGCCGGAGACGCCGAGGATGTCGGACCCACGGGGTGAAATAGTGGGCGGCGCACCATACCGGGCGTGGTACGTCGGCGCACCATCGCGCCCATCGTCCCGGATGCGTCCCGAGGAGGTCCCGCTGTGGAGGCAGCACATCCTCTGCCGCCCGAGAGACTGCCGCCCGAGAAACCGGCGCGGGCGGACGTCCCGCCGAACGAACTGTCCGATCGCGATCGTCGCATGTTGCGCTTCGAGCAGGGTTGGTGGCGTCACCCGGGAGCCAAGGAGGAGGCGATCCGGGTCGAGTTCGGACTGTCATCAACGCGCTACTACCAGCTGTTGAACCGGCTGATCGATTCGGAAGCCGCGCTGATAGCCGATCCGATGCTGGTCCGCCGGCTGCGCCGGCTGCGGGAGCAACGCCGGGCGGCCCGATCCGGCCGACATGACCGGGCCGAGAGGTAAGACCACGCATGACACATGCCACGAACGCACCGCAGCGGCGTCCCCACCGGTGGCGCCCGGACCGGCTTCACACCCTCGGCGCGGGCGTCGTCGCGGTTCTCGCCGTACTCGCGGGCATCCTGGTGGTCAATCTGCTGAACGGCTCGTCCAACACGGACGGCTCCACCACCCAGGTCGCGGCCCCGACGCGCTCGGCGCGGCCGGGCACGGACCAAG
>NZ_CDWWXB010000026.1:15418-19242 GCF_977971855.1 Frankia sp. CoWAU3
CCGCCGGCCCCGCCGGGACCAAAGGCCACAGCCCCGGTGGTCGTCCTGAACAACTCGCGGATCGCCGGACTCGCCGAGGTGGCCGCCAAGCAGGTCGAGTCGGCCGGGTTCCGGGTCGAGCGGGTGGGCAACTACCAGTCGATCTACAACGTCCCGGTGACGACGGTCTTCTACGACGACGCCGACGCCGACGCCGCCCGCGCCCTGAAGGAGGCGATGCCGGGCATCGAGAGCATCGTGCCCCGGTCGAAGACCAGAATCGTCTCCACCGACACGCTGATCCTGGTGATCACCCGCGACTTCCCCGCCCATCCGGAAAAATGATCACTTGACCGCCGCGCCGCGCTCCTCACCGGCGCCCGACCACCTCGACCCGTGACCGAGGAAGGCCCAGTGACCGAATCCGCGCCGAACAGCCCACCCGCCCCCCGCACACCCGCCGGGGGCGCTGGACTCGCAGCCCTGCTCACCGCGCCCGAACGCGCCCTGATCGCCCTCGACTACGACGGCACCCTCGCGCCGATCGTCCCGCGGCCGTCGGACGCCGTCCCGGCGCCGGGGGCGATGGATGCGCTGCGCCGGATCTCCCATGAGATCGGCACCCTCGCCGTCATCACCGGACGGCCGGTGGACTCTCTGCTGGAACTGACCGGGCTGGAGAAGATCCCTGACTTCGGAAACCTGATCATCCTTGGCCAGTACGGACTGCAACGCTGGGACTCGGGCAGCCGCGCGATCAGCAGTCCCGAGCCGCTGCCCGGTGTCGCCGCGGTCCGCGCGGCGCTGCCCGAACTGCTCCGCGACGCCCCGGTCGGCACCGCCGTCGAGGACAAGCACCAGGCGCTGGTGGTACACGTGCGGCGCACCGCCGATCCGGACTCGGCGCTCGCCGCGCTCACGCCGGCGTTGACGGCCCTCGCCGAAGACCATGGGCTGGAGGCGGCACCGGGCAAGCGAGTACTGGAGCTGCGTCCGCCCGGGCACGACAAGGGCGGTGCGCTGCGCAGGCTCATCGCGGCCTGCCAGGCGCGCTCGGTGCTGGTCGCCGGGGACGACTACGGCGATCTGCCGGCATTCGAGGCCGTCGACGAGCTACGGGCGGGCGGGCTGCCCGGCATCACCGTGTGCAGCGACAGCCCGGAGGTCCCGGACGTGATCCGCGAACGCGCCGACCTGGTCGTGGGCGGGCCCCCCGGGATGGTCGCCCTGCTGGAGGTGCTGGTCGAGCGGCTCAGCGGCTGACCGCCCGCGCCCTGTTCGCTCATCCCCGCAGGGCGCACTCAGCCCGCCCGGGGCTCATCCCACCCGCATCAGCCGGTTCGTGTCCGGCGGGTGGTCGTCCTCCCGCAGGCGGATCCACGCCGTCAGGGTGGGCTCGGCGCCACCGCCGTACGGCCGGTTCGGGCCGACCAGCATCTCAATGCCGACGACCCGCCGGTGCGTGTTCGTCAGCGCCACCAACTCGATGATTCATTACTGTACGTGATTTCTCTGGATGGAAAACCTGAGCCAGGGGCATTTCCGTGAGATATCTGTCGCCGATTCGTGAGCCTCACGCCGCCCAAAAATACGATCTTGATGGACCAGCGTACAGGGCTGAGCGGATGGCCTACTCTCCGCAGTGTGCGTCGGATGCCGGGAGCCGAGGAAGACACCCTGCCGCGGCTGTGGCCGACCGGCACCGCGCGGGTGCTGGTCGCCTCCAACCGGGGGCCGGTGGCGTTCGCCGTCGGGGACGACGGGAGGCTGCGGATCCGGCGGGGCGCCGGCGGCCTCGTCAGTGGCCTCAGCCGGGTGGCGGCCGACAACGGTGACGGTCCGATGGCGTGGGTGTGTGCCGCCCTCAGTGACGCCGATCGCCGGGCGGCGCGTTCCGCGCCTGCCGGCCGCCTCGATCTTGCCGGCCACGACACCGACGGCACCGCCGTCCGGATGCTCGACGTCGACCAGGTCGTTTTCGACCGCGCTTACAACGCGGTCGCGAACCGCACGCTCTGGTTCATCCACCACCTGCTCTACGCGCCGGCGTCGCAGCCGGTCTTCGGCCCGGCGTTCCGCCGCGACTGGCAGGCGTACGAGACCTACAACGAGATGTTCGCCCAGGCCCTCGCGCACGAGGCCGCCCCGGGCGCCTCGGTGCTGATCCAGGACTACCACCTGACCCTGGTCGCCGCCCGGCTGCGGGCGCTGCGGGCGGACCTGCGGATCGCCCACTTCAGCCACACTCCCTGGGCACCGCCGGAGTACTTCCGGATACTCCCGGACGAGGTCAGCGAACAGATCCTGCGCGGCATGCTCGGCGCCGACCGGCTCGGGTTCCTCACCGACGCCTGGGCCGACGCGTTCCAGGAATGCTGCCGCGACCTTCTCGGACTGCGGATCGACCGGCGGGCGGTGACCATCGGGACGGCCGGGTCGGGACGGGGAGCCGGGCGGCACCGAACGGTGCGGATCGGGGTGCATCCGCTCGGCGTCAGCGCGGACGAGCTGCGTGGCCGGGCCGCCGCCACCGACGTAGCCGCCCGGGCCGCCGAGCTGGTCGACTTGGCCGGCGGGCGGCGGCTCATCGTCCGGGTCGACCGCACCGAGCTGTCCAAGAACATCGTCCGCGGTCTCGACGCCTACCGGGAGCTGCTGCGCACCCGTCCGGAATGGCGCGGCAAGGTGATGCACCTGGTCTGCGCCTACCCGTCACGGCACGATCTGCCGGAGTACCGGGAGTACACCGCCGCGGTGCAGCGCCTGGCCGCGGAGATCGAGGACGAGTTTGCCACGGACACCTGGCTGCCGCTGCGGCTGGAGATCACCGACGACTACCCTCGGTCGATCGCGGCCCTCTCGCTCGCGGAGGTGCTCGTCGTCAACCCGATCCGGGACGGCATGAACCTCGTCGCCAAGGAGGGGCCGATCGTCTCGACCAGGGATGCCGTCCTCGTGCTCTCCCGGGAGGCCGGAGCCTGCGCGGAGATGGGCACGGCGGCGCTGGTCGTCAACCCGTTCGACATCCAGGCGACCGCGCGGGCCCTGCACGCCGCCCTGACGATGCCCGCCCCCGAACGGCGTCGGCGCGCCGAGGAGCTGGCCGCCGTCGCCGGGCGGCTACCGCCCCAGCTCTGGTTCGCCGACCAACTGCACGCCCTCGCCGCCGACCGGTGACCGTCCGGTCTGCCCTGCCCTGCCGGGGCCGAACGTCGACGCGCGGACCGCGTTCAGACGGCGGCGTTCAGACGGCGGCGGCCGCTCGCACCGCGCTGGCCCAGCCGGCGCCGACCGGGCCCGCCTCGACCGTGACGTTGTCGTACCGCGTCAGCAGGGCGGCGATGTCCGGGTGCCGCACCGCGTTCGCGACCAGGTGCATCCGCCCGACATGGGGAGCCATGGCCAGGTCGCTGGCGGAATCGCCGATGGCGATCGCCTCGGCCGGTGACACCCCGCGCCGCTTGAGGTCGTAGGCGACCGCGTCCCCCTTACCCACACCGTCCGGGACCAGATGGTAGACGTGCGGATTCACCCCAAGATCAGGCATGTGGACCGGCGAGATCAGCCCGTTGTCACGCATGCTCAACCAGGGGAATCCGGTCTCGGCGAGCCAGCCGTCGACCTCCGACACGTCGATCTTCCCGCGAAGCATGACGTCGACCTCCCGGCCGGAGTGCCAGGGGGTGTGCAGCTCCAGCCGCCCGGGGTAGCGCTCGACCATCCGGTCGAGCAGGTACTCCGGTACCTGGTCGAAGTCGGGCGGCATCGCGCCGCGCAGGATCTCGCTGTCGCGCCCCTCGTTCCAGCCGACGATCGCGCCGAGCTCCCCGATGAACCCGTCCGCA
>NZ_CDWWXB010000026.1:19681-20196 GCF_977971855.1 Frankia sp. CoWAU3
GGTGGGACCACACCGAGAAACCTCCGACCGACCCATATCATGTCCACAACCAGAGGCAACACCGGTGCACGACCACCCGCGCACGGTCTACAGTACGGACAGACAACTTCATCTGGCTCATCCAGAGGGGCAGAGGGAACGGCCCAGCGAAGCCCCGGCAACCACCCGCATCCCGTGCGCGGCAGGTGCTAATTCCGGCCTGGTGGCAGACTGCCCCGGGAAAGATGAGGAGCTTCTTCATGACACTCGCGCCCGAGCGTGCCACCAGTCCCACCCTCGAGGTCGCGAACCCCGCGGTCTCGCTGTCCTGTCGGCACTGCGGCGCCACCTACCCGCTGTCCCCTACGCATGTGTGCGTGGAATGCTTCGCTCCTCTGGAAATCGCCTACGACCCGGACCTGCTGGCTCGAGTGACCCGAGAGTCCATCGAACGTGGTCCGGCGAACCTGTGGCGTTACGTCGGGCTGCTGCCCGCCGGGCATGACCCGGCGCGGCGGGTCTCCCTCGGGGCCGGC
>NZ_CDWWXB010000026.1:20535-23733 GCF_977971855.1 Frankia sp. CoWAU3
GGCCCCGAGGCTCGCCGCGGAGCTGGGGATGAAGACGCTCTATATCAAGGACGACAGCGCCAACCCCACCCACTCCTTCAAGGACCGGGTCGTCTCCGTGGCGCTCACCGCCGCCCGTGAGCTGGGCTTCACCACGGTCGCCTGCGCCTCGACGGGCAACCTCGCGCAGTCGGTGGCGGCGCACGCGGCCGGTGCCGGGCTGCGCTCGGTGGTGCTCGTACCGCACGACCTCGAGGCTGGCAAGACGGTCTCCACCGGGGTGTACGGCGGGACGCTGGTCGCCATCCAGGGCAACTACGACGACGTGAACCGGTTGTGCAGCGAGCTGGCCGGAGAGTACGAGTGGGCGTTCGTCAACGTCAACGTCCGCCCCTTCTACGCCGAGGGATCCAAGACGCTCGGCTACGAGGTCGCCGAGCAGCTCGGCTGGCGGCTGCCCGAGCAGGTCGTCGTGCCGATCGCCTCCGGTTCACTGCTAACAAAGATCGACAAGGCCTTCGGTGAGCTCGGCCGGCTCGGCCTGGTCGAGCCGACGCCGTACAGGGTGTTCGGTGCGCAGGCTGCCGGCTGCAACCCGGTGGCCGCCGCGTTCGCCCGCGGCGTCGGGACGGTCGCCCCGGTCCGGCCCGCCACAATCGCCAAGTCGCTGTCGATCGGCAACCCGGCCGACGGCCCTTACGCCCTCGACGTGGCTCGGCGGACCGGCGGGGCTATCACGGACGTGACCGACGAGGAGATCATCGACGGGATCCGGCTGCTCGCCCGCGCCGAGGGCGTCTTCGGCGAGACGGCCGGTGGCGTCACCGTGGCCACCCTGCGCAGGCTGCTGCGCGAGGGGCTGCTCGACCCGGCCGCCGGAACCGTCTTTTACAACACCGGCGATGGGCTGAAGACGCTCGACCCCCTCGTCGAGACGGGCGGACCGACCGCGACGATCAAGCCGTCGCTGCGCGCCTTCGAGGCCGCCGGCCTCGGCGACGACTGACTCGGGCCCGGCACGGCACAGCACAGCACATTCGACGAACTTCGTGGACCACGCCGGACCAACGGAAGGGCCGCGGACGACGGCGGGGTGCCGCAGGGGGATCGGAGTCGGGCACGCGGAACCATGGCCAGCTTGCACTCACCCAGGCCGAGTGCTAAACAAGACCTGGCACTCTCGCCTAGGGAGTGCCAAGGCTGAAACGGCGAGGCTGCCCGATCCGCGCTGTGTCCGAGGTGCATCACCCGGGTCCGGAGCAGGCGGGAGCCGTCCGTCGCGGGCGTCGTTAGGGCCAGGCCATCGAACCTGCCATCCCACTGGGAGGACCCAGAAACCATGCCGAAGATCATTGCCTTCGACGAGGAGGCTCGGCGCGGCCTGGAGCGCGGCATGAACCAGCTGGCCGATGCGGTCAAGGTCACGCTCGGGCCGAAGGGCCGCAACGTCGTGCTGGAGAAGAAGTGGGGCGTCCCCACGATCACCAACGACGGTGTAAGCATCGCCAAGGAGATCGAGCTCGAGGACCCGTACGAGAAGATCGGCGCGGAACTCGTCAAGGAAGTCGCGAAGAAGACCAACGACGTCGCGGGTGACGGCACCACCACCGCCACCATCCTGGCCCAGGCCCTGGTGCGCGAGGGTCTGCGCAACGTGGCTGCCGGCGCCAACCCCCTCGGGCTGAAGAAGGGCATCGAGGTCGCGGTCGAGCGCGTCTCCGAGGAGCTGTCCAAGCAGGCCAAGGAGGTCGAGACCAAGGAGCAGATCGCCTCCACGGCGTCCATCTCCGCGGGTGACTCGGCCATCGGCGGCCTCATCGCCGAGGCGCTCGACAAGGTCGGCAAGGAAGGCGTCGTCACCGTCGAGGAGAGCAACACCTTCGGCCTCGAGCTCGAGCTCACCGAGGGTATGCGCTTCGACAAGGGCTACATCTCGCCGTACTTCGTCACGGACGCGGACCGTCAGGAAGCCGTCCTGGACGACCCGTACATCCTGATCGTCAACAGCAAGATCTCCGCGGTCAAGGACCTGCTCCCGCTGCTGGAGAAGGTCATGCAGACCGGTAAGCCGCTGGCGATCATCGCCGAAGATGTCGAGGGCGAGGCGCTGGCCACCCTGGTCGTCAACAAGATCCGCGGCACCTTCAAGAGCGCCGCGGTGAAGGCCCCCGGCTTCGGTGACCGCCGCAAGGCGATCCTGGGCGACATCGCCATCCTGACCGGTGGTCAGGTCATCTCCGAGGACGTCGGCCTCAAGCTCGAGAGCACCTCGCTCGACCTGCTCGGCCGTGCCCGGAAGATCGTTGTCACCAAGGACGAGACGACCGTCGTCGAGGGTGCCGGCGACCCCGACCAGATCGCCGGTCGGGTCAGCCAGATCCGCAACGAGATCGAGAAGTCGGACTCGGACTACGACCGCGAGAAGCTCCAGGAGCGGCTCGCGAAGCTGGCTGGCGGCGTCGCCGTCATCAAGGTCGGCGCGGCCACCGAGGTCGAGCTCAAGGAGAAGAAGCACCGCATCGAGGACGCGGTGTCCAACGCGAAGGCCGCCGTCGAGGAGGGCATCGTCGCCGGTGGCGGCGTCGCGCTGCTCCAGGCGTCGATCACCGCCTTCGAGAAGCTGGACCTGTCCGGCGACGAGGCGACCGGCGCCAACATCGTCCGGCTCGCGCTCGAGGCGCCCATCAAGCAGATCGCCTTCAACAGCGGTCTCGAGGGCGGCGTCGTGGTCGAGAAGGTCCGCAACCTGCCGACCGGCCACGGCCTGAACGCGGCCACCGGCGAGTACGTCGACCTGATCGGCACCGGCATCATCGACCCGGCCAAGGTCACCCGCTCCGCCCTGCAGAACGCCGCGTCGATCGCCGGCCTGTTCCTCACCACCGAGGCCGTCATCGCCGACAAGCCGGAGAAGAACCCGGCCCCGGCAGTCCCGGGCGGCGGCGGCGACATGGACTTCTAGTCCAGCTCGTCACCCGCTGTACCCTGCACCACCATCTGGACGAGGGCGGCTCCGGTTCCCCCGGGGCCGCCCTCGTGCGTTCGCCCGTGCATCACGGCCGAAGGCCCCTATGCCAGGGGTCCCCGCACCGCGCCGAAGACCCCGACCGGCTACCCCAGGAAGCTCGCCGAAGGCGAGCCGACGAAAACCCCGCCTCCACCCCCATGCCAGAGGTCCCCGCACCGCGCCGAAGACCCCGACCGGCTACCCCAGGAAGC
>NZ_CDWWXB010000026.1:24110-30085 GCF_977971855.1 Frankia sp. CoWAU3
CCACCCCCATGCCAGAGGTCCCCGCACCGCGCCGAAGACCCCGACCGGCTACCCCAGGAAGCTCGCCGAAGGCGAGCCGACGAAAACCCCGCCTCCACCCCCATGCCAGAGGTCCCCGCACCGCGCCGAAGGCGCCGTGCGGGGGAGGCGCCGTGCGGGGAAAGGCTTGCCCCCGCGGACGGGAGGTTCCGCGGGGGCAAGCTCTCTGGCGTGGGAGCCGGGCGCCACTCGGGACGGAGCGAACGCCGGAAGGCACTCCCAAAGACGATCTTTCCAAGAACGCTCTTCTCGACCGCCATCGACGGCGATCAAATTATCATCGGATAATCCAAGAGACAAGAGCTTTATATCACTCCTTTTGAACAATTCGAAGGTCGTCTTCGTTAGACTTCGACCTTTTGTCGCGACACGGACAATTAACGCATGCCAGCTTTAGACAGCGGCCACGGCAACAGGCACGATAGCCATCGTGGTTCAGGCCCCCGCACAGCCGCGCTCCCATCGCCCCTCGATGACCGTTCCCACTCCCCCGGTCACCGTGGAAGATCTCGACACGGGCGGGCATGACGACGCTCGGTTCGAACTCCTGGACGGCTTGTGCGTCCTGCGACCATGGCCGACACCGCTGCGGGCCCGCGTCACGGCGCGCCTGGTCCGGATCCTGGCGGACACGGCCACCTCCGGAGCTCATATCCTGCCGGCCGGGATCGGGGTGGAGCTGTCCCCCCGCAGTCTGCTCGTGCCGGACGTCGTGGTGGTGGAGGCGAGCGGTGACACCGGCCGTCGGTTCCGGGACACCCCGTCCCTCGTCATCGAAGTGGCCGACGCCAGCACCCGGCGCTACAACCGCACCCTCAAACTCGATCTCTACCGGCAACGCGGCGTGCCGTCCTGCTGGCTGATCGACCCGGACACCGCCACCATCGAGGCGTACGGCCTGGTCGCCGACGCGTACCTCGCCACCCACACGGTCAGCGGGAAGGAGACCTTCACCGCCACCCGGCCCTTTCCGGTGGCGATCCAGCCTGCCGAGCTGATCGACCCGCCCGACTCGGAGTGATGGCGCGACGCCGACCGCTTCCCCGGGAAGCCCGCCGAAGGCCCGTGCGGGGCTAGCAGACGTCGTCGGCGTCGACGATGGTGTAGGCGTAGCCCTGCTCGGCGAGGAATCGCTGGCGGTGCGCCGCGTACTCCTGGTCAAGGGTGTCGCGGGCCACCACCGTGTAGAAGTGCGCCGTGCGGCCGTCGGCCTTGGGCCGCAGCACCCGACCGAGCCGCTGGGCCTCCTCCTGGCGGGAACCGAACGTGCCCGAGACCTGCACGGCTACCCCGGCCTCCGGCAGGTCGATGGAGACATTCGCGACCTTGGAAACGACCAGTGTGGTGATCTCCCCGGTCCGGAACGCCTCGAACAGTCGCTCCCGCTCCCGGTTACGGGTGGAACCCTGGATGACCGGGACGTCCAACAGTTCCCCGAGCTCGTCGAGCTGGTCGAGATACGCGCCGATCACCAGCACCCGGTCATCGGAGTGCTGGCGGACGAGACGCTCCACCACCGCCCGCTTGCTGCGGGCGGTGGCACACATCCGGTACCGCTCCTCCGGCTCGGCGACGGCGTAGGCCATCCGCTCGTCCTCGGTGAGCGTGACGCGCACCTCGGTGCACTGCGCCGGCGCGATCCAGCCCTGTGCCTCGATCTCCCGCCACGGGGCGTCATACCGCTTCGGCCCGATCAACGAGAAGACGTCGCCCTCCCGGCCGTCCTCCCGGACGAGGGTCGCGGTCAGGCCGAGCCGACGACGGGACTGGATGTCGGCGGTCATCCGGAAGACCGGCGCCGGGAGCAGATGCACCTCGTCGTAGACGATCAGACCCCAGTCCCGGGCCCCGAACAACTCCAGGTGCAGGTATTCGCCCTTACGCCGGGCCGTCATCACCTGATAGGTGGCGATGGTGACCGGCCGGATCTCCTTGCGCTCCCCGGAGTACTCGCCGATCTCCTCCTCGGTCAGCGAGGTGCGGCGCAGCAGCTCGTGCCGCCACTGCCGGCCGGCGACCGTGTTCGTAACCAGGATCAGCGTGGTCGCCCCGGCCTGGGCCATGGCCGCGGCACCGACGATGGTCTTCCCGGCGCCCGCAGGCAGCACGACGACCCCCGACCCGCCCTCCCAGAACCCGGCTACCGCGCCCTTCTGGTAGTCGCGCAGCTCCCAGCCGTCCTGGCGCAGTTCGATCCGGTGCGCCTCGCCGTCGACGTAGCCGGCGAGATCCTCCGCCGGCCACCCGAGTTTGAGCAGCACCTGCTTGAGCCGGCCGCGCTCGGAGGGGTGCACGGCGATCGTGTCGTCGTCGATGCGGGAGCCGAGCATCGGCACGACCTTCTTGGCCCGGGCCACCTCGACGAGCACCACCCGGTCGAGAGCACGCAACACCAGCCCGTGGGCCAGGTCGTTCTCCAGGCGCAGCCGACCGTAGCGATCCATCGTGTCGGCGATGTCGACGAGCAGGGCGTGCGGCACGGCGTAACGGGAGAAGCGAACCAGCGCATCGACAACCTGCTCGGCGTCATGACCGGCGGCCCGGGCGTTCCACAGCGCCAGCGGCGTCACCCGATAGGTGTGCACGTGCTCCGGAGACCGTTCGAGCTCGGCGAACGGAGCGATGGCCGACCGCGCCTCGACAGCACTGGGATGCTCGACCTCGAGCAGCAACGTCCTGTCCGACTGGACGATCAACGGGCCGTCCGTCACCCGCCACCGCCCTTTCCGTCCGCCGTAGGTTCCGCCGTGGGTATCGGCCCATCAGTGAACCACCAACACGAGCCGCCCTGCACCGATCGGTGCGGTGCGGGCCACCGGCGTAGCACCGGCACGATCACACCGGCGGCGCGCTGCTCGTTCACCGGCGCCCTTCGACGGTACAGCCGACCACCGACACGGTAACCAGAGGGGCCGAAGCCAGACCGAAACCACCGCGGGTCCGCGGGCAAGCGGGCACACCGGCACAGGTACCGGCACCGGTACCGGCCCACCGGCCCGCCCGGCTCATGGCGGATCGGCGAGATCCTCCGCGGCGGCCGACCAGTCCGCCGCCACCGGCGGTCCGCCGAACGCGTCGTCGATGTCAGCGACGCCGGTCACCCGGTGCAGGACGAAACGACGCGGGCCGGCGCTGAGTTCGTCCCACGCGGTGAGCCAGCCGCCCTCGACGGCGGTGGGCCGCACGATCCGGTCGCTCGGCGCACCCTGCTGGTCAACGTAGCCCAGCAGCACCCGGCGCCGGTCCCGGACGGCTCCCTGCAGCAGCACCAGGATCAACGGCGCGGACCGGGTGAGCCCGACCTCGATGCCGGGAACCTCGCCGGCCGCCCGGACCGCCCGTGCGCTGTCGTCGCCCCGGCGGACCAGCCGGACCACGTCGCGCAGCTGGTTGATCCGGGTGTCGGCCACGTCGACCGACGCCGCGCGGGGACGCGCCGGCGTCCGATGGGCGGCGGGCCGGCGCAGCACCACCCGCCCGTCCGGGGCCTCCGCGACCGGTGCGAACCCGGCGCTGTGCAAGCCGGCGAGCATCTCCGCGGTCGGCAGTGGGGAGATGACGATCGTCGGCGCGATCCGGCGCAGCCCCAACGCCTGGGTACGCCGGTTGGCGACCACCTCGGCGAGCAGCGCCGTGTCCTCGCAGCGCAGGTAGCTCGCGGCGGGACCGGCCCGCAACCGGCCGTGCCGCCGGGCGGTGTCGTCGATCAGATAGGTGAGGGCCTGCGGCACCCCGCCTCGACCGAGACGGACGAGCATCGCGTGGATGTCCTCCGCTACCAGGCCCGAGTCCAGACCGCGACGCAGCGAGGCCTCGGAGAACCGGTAGACGGTGGCCGCGCCCGCGGACTCGACATCCGCCATCCGCGCCAGCTCCGCAGCCACCCGGGGTACCAGCGGGCCCGGGGCAACCGCAGTGAGATCCCCCTGC
Organism: Frankia sp. CoWAU3; assembly: GCF_977971855.1. Classification (NCBI taxonomy): domain Bacteria; kingdom Bacillati; phylum Actinomycetota; class Actinomycetes; order Frankiales; family Frankiaceae; genus Frankia; species Frankia sp. CoWAU3. The sequence continues at coordinate 28,080 of NZ_CDWWXB010000026.1, forward strand.
AGCAGCAGCTCCTCGACCGGCTCGGGCAACAGCGGCGCAAGCGCGTCGGCAAGCCTGACGCACAGCCCTGGATCACCAGCCGCCGATCGGCTCGGCACGCCCACGTTCCGCGTCGGATCGGCGTTCTCCGCGTCGAGCTGGGCGGCGAGTAACCGACCGACCGTGCTCGGTGCGCCCCGGCCGGTCAGCCCGAGCAGCTCGGCCTCGACGATCGTTCCGTCGATCATCCCGGCGAGCAGCATTCCGCCGCGCCGGGGCGCTCGCCAGGTCAGCAGGGCACGCAACGACTCCGCGGTCGGCACCACCCCTGCGGGCGCCGCGGCCAGCGCCCGCAGGACCTGGGCACGCAGGTCCTGCACGGCCGGCCGCCGCACGTCCAGCGACAGGGGAGCGATCTGCCGGCCCCGTTCGTCCCGCTCGCCGACCAGCCAGGCGGCGGTCGACGAGCGCAGCCAGCCCTCGACCAGTACGGCCCACCGGGCCGCCACCAGGTCGGTGCCCCAGCGGTCGTAGGCCGTGGTCGGCACGTACTGGACCTCGGCCCCCGCGGTCGCGTCAATCAGGCCTGCCGCCGCGGCCAGCTCCACCACGAAGGCCGCGGTCCGCTCGTCGACATCGAGCAGTTTCGCGGCGGCACGCAGGTCCCGCACGCTCAACCCGCCGGTGCGCAGCGGAGTGACCGGGCTCGTGCCCCAAGCGTCCAGCAGGGTGGTGACCCACCGGACGAGGGCGTCCGCCGCCAGGGCCGCCACGGCGTCAACCGCCGCCACCCCGACGACCTCTCCCTCGACCGCGGGCGGATGCGGGTGCAGGACCCCGGCCGGATGCTCGCCGCGCACGACCAGCCCAACCTCGCGCGGCAGCTCGACGGTCTCCTCGTCCAATCCGACGAGCAGGCCGCGGGCAAGTAGTTCCTCCACCGGGGTTCGGGCCGCGGACACCCCCAGCAACCGGCCCGCCTCCGTGGTGGCGCCGAGCGCCGGACCCGCGGCCAGCCGGTCCAGCAGCTGCCGCGCCCGGGAGGAGCAGGCCTCGATCCACTCCCGCACCCGATCCGCGTCCGCGAAGGCGTCGCTCAACGCGTCGATCATCGCTTCCCGGACGGCGACCCCGGTCATCGTCTCGTCGACCGCGCCCCGGGGCACCGGCAGGCCGGCCGCGGTCAGGAGCCGGGCGAGCTGGGACTGCCGGTACGTCGTCAGGCAGGCTCGCACGGGACGGCCGAGCCCCAGCGGGCGCACGCCGAGGAGGTCGACGACCATCCCGGTGACCCGCAGCTCGGCATCGTCGCCCCAGATGAGCCCGAGGTCACGAAGCCGGCCCACCGGCTCGGACACCTCCGAATGCCCGCAGAACCTTGTCAGCTCCGCCAGGGACACCGGCCGGGGAAGGATCGTCAACGCCTCCAGGAGCTCGCAGGCGCCCGTGTCGAGACGTTCCAACGCGCGGGCCACGCTGACCCGGATCTCCAGGCGGGCCGCAAGCACCTCGAAGTCCGGTGGGGGCGGCGTCGCCAGGTCCGGCCGTAGGAGGAAGAGCCGGGTCAACGCCTGATCCGGAAGCGCACGCAACCAGTCCACGAGGGTCACGGGCGCTGTCCTGAGGCCTCGGCGGCCGACATCGACACCCTCACGACGGTAGCTGGCGCGGCGCCAGGCCGACAGGGCGCCGTCGCTCAGCCGGGCCGTGCCGCGTCACCTGGGCGGATACCGGATTCACAACCGCGGCGGACACCGGCACCGCGGCGACGGGTGATGGCCCCGCGCGGCAGGTCGTCGTGCCGTCCGGCCGCTCCACCGCCGATCCCGACCCGGGCCGTCCCCACCTGATCGAGCACCCATCCGCAGCTGGTGTCCCACCGCAGTACCGCGATCGCCGGATCGGTACCGCCCAGCGGGGACAACACCGCAAACGCCCAGTCGGGTGCGCCGGTCGAGGTACGGATGCCGGTGATGCGCAGACCATCCGGCGACACCCTGGACACCAGCGGGCTGTCGAAGACCGCC
>NZ_CDWWXB010000026.1:30421-31181 GCF_977971855.1 Frankia sp. CoWAU3
GCCGTGATCGCGGCGGCCTCGGCCTCGGTGGGCAGCCGGCCGGGTCCGTCGGAGGCGTCCGGGAGCTGCCCGGCCCGGCCGTTGCCGGCATGGCCCTGCCCGGCCCGGTCCTGACCCACCCGCCCCTGGCCGCCACTGTTCACGGTCAGGGGTGCCGCAGGAGAAGGTGCGGGTCTTGGACGCACGTGGCCTCCCTGGATGCTTTGGCAGGCCAGGACGCGCGCTCGGCCGAACATCGGCGACCAGGATGCCCGAGACGGGCCTCTTCGCGGCGAGGTCGACGGAATGCGACAGACCTACCGATACCGATTTCACACGCCCGGGGCCATCGGATGCAAGAGGATTCGGCAAACTGGGCGCAACCAATTTCGCCGGGACCGCTTCTCCTGCTCCGCCGGCCCGGATGGTCCGCGTGGCCGAGGATCCGCAGGTTACCTGGACATTGCTTCGATCATACTCAATGGAGACCATAAAGCGACAAGTGCGGCAACGGTGACAACAATCGCTCTCTGGTCGACAAACCTCTGCGTTGTATGCCATCTTTGCGAACTTTTTACGGGCCTGAGCCGCGAAGCCCCATCTCCGCCGACGGCACCGGTCCAAGCCCTAACGACGCCGGTCGAACTGATCCACGAGGAAGGACAGATGGTTCACCCGTCCCCAGTCCGCGACCCGGGACATCGTCCCGGCGTCACCTGGCAGGGCCAGTGTCCGGCCGAGCGAGACGCCGACGACGAGGACCGCCGCGAGCACCGCCGCC
>NZ_CDWWXB010000027.1:0-990 GCF_977971855.1 Frankia sp. CoWAU3
ACTTAGCGCAACGGGCCGTCACACCACGCGACCTTCGCGCAGCCCTGGGCTCTATCCCCGTTTCGACGACTTCCTGGCCGTGCGCGACGCCGCCGACCCGACCGGGGTGTTCGCGAACGCGTATCTCGACCGCATCCTCGGCTCACCGGCCTGCGCCACCAACGCTCGGTGACCCGACCGCGGCACGCCACGGCGGTTTCTCGCTGATGTGGCGACGGGCGGAGCAGCGGTCACGGGCGGTTCAGCCTGCGGTGGTCCGGCCGCCGACGTCCTCCCCGAGGTAGGCCTGCCGGACCCGGTCGTCGGCCAGCAGACTCGCGGCGGTGCCAGCCAGCACGACCTCGCCGGTCTCCAGCACGTAGCCGCGACCCGCGATCCGCAGCGCCGAGGCCGCGTTCTGCTCGACCAGCAGTACCGCGACCCCCTCCCGGTTGATCTCCGCGATCACCTCGAAGATGGTCTGAACGATCATTGGGGCCAGCCCCATCGACGGCTCGTCGAGGAGCATCAGCCGGGGACGGCTCATCAGCGCGCGTCCGATCGCGAGCATCTGCTGCTCGCCGCCGGACAACGTGCCTCCCGGCTGCGCGATCCGCTCGGCCAGCCGGGGGAAGAGCCCGAGCACCCGGCCGAGGTCGGTCCGCACATGCCGGCGGTCGTGGTAGGCGCCCATCAGGAGGTTCTCTCGGACACTCATGCTCGGGAAGATTCGCCGGCCCTCGGGCACGTGGCTCACCCCCCGGCCGACGAGTTCGTGCGCCGGAATTGACGACAATGGGCGACCGTCGAGCCACGCCTGTCCCGCCCGGGGCCGCAGCAGTCCGGAGACCGTCCGCAGCGTGGTTGTCTTGCCGGCGCCGTTGGCCCCGAGCAGGGTGACGATCTCGCCCTCGGCCACCTCCAGGCTGACGCCGCGCAGGGCGGTGACGGCGCCGTAGGCGACCTCGACATTGGCCAGGGTCAGCAGCATCAGCGCAGTTCCTTCCACCC
>NZ_CDWWXB010000027.1:1083-1892 GCF_977971855.1 Frankia sp. CoWAU3
GGCGGGGCCGGCCGCGCCGGGATCCGCCACATCGGGATCCGCCGCGCCGGCGTCGGCCAGGCCCAGGTACGCCTCGATGACCGCCGGGTCCCGCTGGACCTCCACCGGCGTGCCGGACGCGATGATCCGGCCGAAGTTGAGCACCACCACCGAGGTCGCCACCGACATGACCAGCCGCATGTCATGCTCGATGAGCAGGACCGACACCCCGGTGCCCGCGATCCGGATGATCAACTCTGCCAGGTCACGCTTCTCCGCCGGGTTCGTGCCGGCCGCGGGCTCGTCGAGCAGCAGCAGGCGCGGCTCGGTCCCGAGCGCCCGGGCGATCTCCAACCGGCGTTGCTCGCCGTAGGGCAGCGACGAGGCGAGCTCGTGCGCCCGGTGCGGCAGGCCCACGAGCTCAAGCAGCTCCAGCGCGTGCCGCACGCCGTCACGCTCGGCCCGCCGGGCGCCCGGCAACCCCAGCACCGCGGCCAGCGGCCCGTACCGCTGCCGCACCTCGGTCCCGATCTGGACGTTCTCCAGCGCCGACAGGGCGGGGAAGAGCCGGATGTTCTGGAAGGTCCGGGCGACGCCGAGCCGGGTGATGGCGTGCGGGCGGCGCCCCACCAGCTCGGCCGGCCGGCCGGGCCGGGGCCAGAAGGTGACCGATCCCTGCTGCGGGCGGTATGCCCCGGTGAGGCAGTTGAACAGCGAGGTCTTGCCGGCCCCGTTCGGTCCGATCACCGCCAGGATCTCGCCCCGGCGCTGGCGCAGTGAGACGCCGTCGAGGCTGGTCACACCCCCGAACCGCAGCGCCAGGCCGCGGG
>NZ_CDWWXB010000027.1:2433-22046 GCF_977971855.1 Frankia sp. CoWAU3
GCCGGTGTCCCGGCGGGGAGACGCGGTGCGCTCCGCCCCTGGTCACGGCTTGCCCCCCGTGGGCGCGGCGCCCAGGGAGTCCGCCGCGCCGATGCCGGCCTCCGCGAGCTGGATCTCCCGACGCCGCCGGCGCGACGGCACGAGTCCCTGCGGACGGAAGATCATCATGATCACGATGACGGCACCGAAGTAGATGTACCGGTCCGCGGGCGGGACCTTGTCGCGCAGGTAGAAGGCGATGCCCTGGAGGACGACGGCACCGACCACCACCCCGAGCCGGGAACCCATCCCGCCGAAGATGACGACGGCGACGACGAAGAACGACGCCTGCAGGCTGAAGCTCTGCGGGTTGAAGAACTGTTTGGAGGCGAAGAGCACACCGGCGAAGCCCGACACCGAGGCGCCGATAGCGAAGGCGAGCAGCTTCATCCGCAGGGTCGCGACCCCGGTCGCCTCGGCGGCGATCTCGTCCTCGCGGATCGCCGCCCAGGCCCGGCCGATCCTGGACCGTTCCAGCCGACCGAAGGCGATCATGACTCCGACGATGATGACCAGGAGCAGGTAGTAATACGGCAGCGGATCGATGCCCCACTCGTAGCCGAGGCCGAGCAGGTTGATCGACAGGTGCGGAACGCCGAAGGCCCCCCGGGCACCGTTCGTGATGTTGTCGGCGTTGTTCGCGATCAAATGGATGATCTCACCGAAACCGAGCGTGACGATCGCCAGGTAGTCACCCCGCAGCCGCAGCGTCGGCGCGCCCAGGACGACGCCGGCGAGCGCGGCGAGGACCAGCGCGATCGGGAAGACGAAGAACGGGTTGAGCACGAAGGGCGCGTGCCACGGCATCGCGGTCTGTGAGGTGAAGTAGGCCGTCGCGTAGGCACCGATGGCGAAGAAGGCGATGTAGCCGAGGTCGAGCAGGCCGGCGTAGCCGACCACGACGTTCAGGCCCAGTGCGAGCAGCGCGTAGATGCCGATGTCGTTGACCATCGACTGCTGCGCGGCGGTCGAGACGACCAGCGGGGCGATGATCGCGACCGCCAGGAGCGCCAGGTTCAGCGCGATCGGGCCGCCCCGGGTGGCGTAGGCCGCGCTCACCGGCCCCCGGATGCCGGCCGTCAGCCGGCCCGCCGCGCCCCGCAGTTCGACGCCGAGCGCCAGGACGATCCACAACGCGACGGCGAGCCCCAGGTAGGGCAGGATCCGCGCGTCCAGCACCGAATCCTGAAATGCCTTCAGCGGTTTGTCGGAGCCCCCGGCCGGACCGGTCACCACCGCGGCGAGCACACCCACCAGCAGCAGCACCCCGAGCTGGCGCAGCCGGGCCGGGGAGAACAGCACGGCCGGACGCAGCGATGCGCCCGCCGGGCCGCCACCAGACCCGCCACCCGGCCCGGCGGGTGGGAGCGGCGCCCCGGCCCTCGGCGGGCGGGCGGACGACGTCGCAGCGCTCACGCTGCCCTCCCTAGACGTTCCCCGAGCAGGCCGGACGGTCGGATCATCAGGATGCCGACCAGGACCAGGAAAGCGATCACGTCCTTGTAGGACGCCTGGAAGATGTATCCGCCATAGCTTTCCACCAATCCGAGAAGCAGGCCGCCGAGCATCGCCCCGCGCACGTTGCCGATGCCGCCGAGGACCGCAGCGGTGAACGCCTTCACCCCGGGGACGAACCCCATGCTGTACGAGGCGTTGAACGTCATCGCGTACAGGAAGCCACCGGCCCCGGCCAGCAGGCCGCCGAGCACGAACGTGACGATGATGATGCGTTCGACGTTCACGCCCATGAGAACCGCGGTGTCGGCGTCCTGGGCCACCGCGCGGATGCCCTGCCCGAGCCGGGTCCCCGCGACCAGCCGGTCCAGTCCGACCAATATCGCGATCGCGACCGCGAAGATGACCAGCGACTGGGTGGAGACGTCCGCTCCGAACAGCGTGAACACCGTTCCGTCGGTGAACAGGTCGGGCAGGGCCACATTCTGCCGGCCGAACTCCTTGCCGGCGAGGTTCACCGCGAACAGCGAGGCCCCGATGGCGCTGATGAGATAGGCCAGCCGGGGGGCGGAACGGCGCCGCAGCGGCCGGTACGCCACCCGTTCGAGCGTGAAGGCAGCGAGCCCGCCGCAGATCGCGCCGGCGCCGAGGCCCATGGTCACCAGGCCCACCGATTCGAGGCCGCCCGGGACCGAGCCGTCCCCGGGCAGCAGGGCGCGGGCGGCGAACAGCCCGCCGAAGGATCCCAGCATGAAGACCTCGCTGTGCGCGAAGTTGATGAGCTGGAGGACCCCGTAGACGAGGGTGTACCCGAGCGCGATGACCGCGTACAGGGAGCCGACCGTCAGACTGTCGACGGTCAGCTGCCAGAACTGGTCGAGGAAACCCATCCGTGTGCCTCATTCACCACCAGGCGAAGCGGTGGCCGGACGTCCCACCCCCGGCCACCGCCCGCACCGACATCAGGACTTGACCAGGTCCGCGATGTTGCCGAGAACGGTGATCTGTCCACCCTTCACCTGGTAGACGAACACGTTGGAGCCCTTGACCTCGCCGTTGGGCTCGAACACCACGGTCTTGGTGATGCCGGGGAAGTTCACGGAACCGAACGCGCCGGCCACGGACTCCCGGGTGACGTCCTTGCCGAGCTTCCTGAAGACGTCCGCAAGGGCGAGCGTGGCGTCGTAGGCCTCACCGGAGTAGGTGCCGGGCTTCGTCCCGTTGTTGACCTTCTTGTAGGACGCGACGAAGGACGCGGCCCTCGGGTCGGTGTTGGCGTCGCCGCAGGGGCAGGTGAGGTAGGCATCCTCGGCCGCGGCGGCCCCGGCCTGCGCGACGTACTGCGGGTCAAGCGATCCGTCACCGCTGATGATCTTTCCGGTGAAGCCCCTGCCCTTCAGCGCCTTCGACAGCAGCGCGAACTCGGGGTAGTAGCCGGAGTAGTAGAGGACCTCGGGCGCGGCAGCGATGATCTTCGTTGCCTCGGAGGTGTAGTCCTTGGTCGGGTTGATGCCGTCGTGGGTCGCGTTGACACCCTTGGCCTTGAGCTCGGCCTCCAGCGCACCCGACAGGCCCGTGCCGTACTCGCTCTTGTCGTCCAGCGAGTACACCTTCATCGCCTTGAGCACCGTGGCGATGTAGTCGGCCGCGGCCTTGCCCTGCAAGGTGTCCGGGGCGATGACCCGGTAGAAGGTCTTGAAGCCCAGGGTGGTGAGCGCGGGGTTCGTCGCCGACGGGCTCACCGACAGCAGCCCGGCCTGGGTGTAGGCCGGCTCGCTCGCCTTGGTGGCACCGGAGAACATCGGGCCGACCACCGCGACGACCTTGGAGTCATCGATCAGCTTCTGGGCGGCCGTCGGGCCCTGATCCGGCGAGCCGCCGTCGTCGGATTCGACGAGCTTGAGCTGGAACGGCGCGCTCGCATCCGCGTTGACCTCGGCGATCGCCGTCCGGACGCCGTAGAGGGCGTTCAGACCGAGCTGCTGGCTGTCGCCCGAGAGAACTCCCTGGAAGCCGATCGTGATGGTCTGCTTCCCGTTCGAGGACGAACCACTGTCACTTCCACAGGCCGCCGCAGTCAACGCCACGGTCGCGGCAAGGGCTATCGCTCCCAGGAGCGGGCGCCTACCCATGCAATTCCTCCTCCGGTCCCGCCGGACCCGACTCCGATGCCATGGCCCGGCCCAGTCACCCCGACGCGCCCGGCCCGCGAGCCGGTGCGCCACCGCCTAGAGAATGACGCGCTGACCAGCATCAATTCGCACCGCCCCCCGGATGGACGGGGCGGCGCACGGTTACACACCGGCACGATCCCGCGGAACCCGGCACCTCAGCATGGCTATGCCCAGACCGCCGGGCTGGTGCCCAGCTGTGCCGGCGGGGAGCTCCAGCTCGGCGCGACGCCGGCCACGGTGGCGGCCGGGCGGATGTACGACAGGGGTCCGAACTCGCTGTTCATCGTGGCGCAGAACTCCTCGGCCTCCTCCCGGGTCGGGTCGGGGAGCGCGAGCGTGTCGTGGTGTCCCAGCCCCTGCAGCCAACGACCGGTCCGGGCCAGGGACACACCGACGTGCCAGCTGCCCCCCTCGGTCGCCCGCCGCGCCAGCGCGTCCAGCACCCCGTAAACGGTGAGGTAGCCGGTCGCATGATCGAGGGCCTGTGCCGGCAGCGGCACGGGGCGGTCGGACCCGGTCACCGCCACGGCGGCGGTCACGATGCCGGACGCGGTCTGGACCAGACTGTCGAACCCGCGCAGACCGCTCCAGGGGCCCTGCCGTCCATACGCGGTGATGGTCGCGCAGACGATGCCCGGCCGGATCCTGGCGACCGCCTCCGGGCCGAAGCCGAGCCGGTCGAGGGCCATCGGCCGGTAGGCCTGGAGGACCACGTCCGCCGAGGCGATCAGCTCGCGCAGCCGGCGGGCGTCCGCGGTCACCCGCAGGTTGAGGAAGGCGTTGCGCTTGCCGAACCCGGTGTCGACGAGCACCGTGTGCACCTCCGGCAGGTGGGCGGCGCCGACCCGCAGGACGTCGGCTCCGTAGGCGGCCAGCGTGCGACCGGCGACGGGACCAGCGATGACCCGGGTCAGGTCGAGCACCCGCAGACCCGCGGCCGGCGTCTCGGCCGGGGGCGCGGCGAGCGCCGGGCCGTCGCCGAGCCGGCGCACCTCGACGAGGGGAAGCTCGTCAACCGCCCGGGCCTGCCGGTGCTCGCGCCACTCCCGCTCGCTACGGGCCATGCTGGCGCACAGACCCATGGCGTGCAGCTCGAGTTCCAGCGGCTCGGCCTCGAAACGGCGGATGACCCGTTCGACGGCGGCGCGCTCGCCCAGCGTCCCAAGAAGATCCAGGATCCCGTTGCGGTGGTGCGGGAAGTTACAGTGCAGCTGGATCCACCGGTCGTCCCCGGTGCGGTAGTATCCGGAGATCGGGTCCCACGGGCTCGGCGGTGGCTTGCCGGCCACTCGCAGGTACCGTTCGCTGCGGAAGACCGCGCTCGCGTGACGGGTGTCCACGGTGACCTCCGGCGGGGCTCCGCCGCCGCGGGCCGCGAGCAGGCGGCTAGCCCCGACGGCCGCGGCCGCCACCGACGCGGTCGCCACCGTCGTCACCCGGTAGAGGCTGGGCAGGACGTCGGCGGGTCCGGTCACGGTCAGCCGCTCGGCGATGTCCGGATCCTGTACCAGCGACGCGACCTCGGTGACAATCTCCGAGTTCTGCCATTGCCCCATCCACCCATCCTGTCCCACCCTGGTGTGCACGCGGCGCCCCGAGCGCGCCGTCGGCCGAACCGGAATGAGGCCGGCACGCCCGATAAGACGATCATGAGAGCCAAGAGCCACAACGCACAGAAAATCCTATTTTGCCGCTGTCCCGGCCTCCCGACTCGCGCTCGCCCCGGGCCGTCCAAGGCCCATTCTGGTCATGTGTAGGTACTTTCGCCATGACACCGGGCTCGCGGCCGCCCGGTCGGGTGGTCGGCAATGGCAGGAGACACCCCGATGCGCGTGCAAAGCTCGCTGTACGAGGTGCTGGACGTACCGCCCAGCGCCACCGCCGAGCAGATCCGGCATGCCTACCGCGTGGCCGCCCGCCGCACCCATCCCGACGCCGGTGGTTCGTCACCGGCCTTCGATCGGGTCACCCTCGCCTACCGCGTTCTCGGCGACCCCGACCGGCGGCGCCGCTACGACCTGCGCCTCGCCGCCGGCACGCCCCACCCGTCCGCGCCGCGCCGATCATCGCCGGGCCCGTCCGCACCGGGCCCGGGTGCCGATCCGATGGTCCGTCGCCGCTACCTCGCCCTGATGCTGGTGGCGCTGACCCTGTTCATCTCGGCCGGCACCGTGGTGCGGCTGTACTCCGTGACCGCCGCCATGATCATGATGGTGGTCGCGGCGATGATCCCGCCCGTCGCGGTCACCGTGGCGAGCCGTCCCCGTCGGGTGCCTTCCGACCCCCGTCCCCGAGCAGGCGAGGACCAGGGCGTCCGTGCCGACCGCACTCCCCCGCCCGGGTCAGACCGGTAGCCGCACGCGTAGGGAACCGGCCGGGCGCCCGCCGCCGAGCACCGTGGGCGCCCCGAGCACGGCGAGCTGGGCGAAGTCGAGCTCCTGGTGCTCGGGGGCGTCCGGACCGGGAAGAGCACCCAGGCGGGTCAGCACGGCCAGCGCGACCGGGACGCCGGGCCGCCCACTACCATCTGCGATCTTGACCGCGACCGCGTGACCCTCGGACGTCGCCACCACCGTGACACCCTCGGCGCCGTTCTTCGCGACGACGCCGGGTACCGCCCGCATCAGGTCGGTGTCGGACCGGCCAACACCCCCGATCAGCTCGGGATGCGCCCGCATGGCGTTGATGACCCGCCGCTCGGGGCCGCCCGGCGCGGCCCGGACCATCGCCCGCAGCCCGCGAGCCAGGCCCGTGAGCGAGAACGCGAACAACGGGGCCCCGCACCCGTCCACGCTGGTCGCGACGATCTCCTCGCCGGCCAGCTCCTCGATCGTGCGCCGGATCACCTGCTGCAACGGATGATCGGGGTCGGTGTAGTTCTCGATCGGCCAGCCGGCCACCACGCAGCAGGCGATCATCCCCGCATGCTTGCCGGAGCAGTTCATCAACACCGGCTCCGCGCGGCCCCCGGCGCGAAGGTGCGCCTGGGCCGCGGCCGGGCCCAACGGAAGATCGGCGGGACAGCGCAGGGTGTCGACGGAGACGCCCGCCACCGAGAGGATCTCCAGCACCCGCGCGAGATGCACCGGCTCGCCGCTGTGGGAACTGGACACGATGGCAAGCAGGTCACCGGGGATCTCCCGGCTCAGGAAGATGCCGTCCAGCCCGGCACGAAGCATCGCGGCGGCCTGAAGGGGCTTGACCGCCGACCGGGGGAAGATCGGGTGGTCGGGCACGCCGACGGTGAGCGCACTGTCCCCATCCCGACCGAGGCCGATGACGGTGCCGTGATGGCAACTCTCCACGAACGGCGCACCGCTGCGCAGCCCCCGGACAACCTCGGCGACCACCTGCGGGCCCTCCGGCGGCTGCATACAGCCAGCGTACGTCGGGCCTCCTCCCGCTCACCCGTTCTCGCCATCCGCCGAATCCGACGCTCGCCTCCCGACGGCCGCATATCCTGGTGCCGTGCCTGCCTACGACTACCGCTGCCGGGTATGTGACGCATCGTTCGAAGTTCGCCGCAGCATGCACGAGTCCGTGCCGGACAGCGCGGTGAGCTGCCCCTCCGGACACACCGAGACCTCGCGGATCTTCTCTGCGATCGCCGTCAGCCGCGGCTCGGCCACGCCGGCTCCGGCTATGGCCTCGCCGTCCGCCGGCGGGGGCGCGTGCTGCGGCGGCGGCTGCTGACGCCACCGTTCATCCTGACACCACCGTTCATCCGCGGTGGCTCATCCGCGGTGGCGATGGATGCCCGCGGCCTGCGATTTCGTCGGCCCACGCGCCGCCCGGGTCCGCGGGCCGACATCCACCTGACGGTCCCGCTGGCCGCCGCACGCGGCGGCCCGGTCCTCCACCAGCCGCCGTCGCAACAGCCGCAGGGTATCCTCCCGCTCCGTCTGATCCAGACCGGCTACGAGGGTCTGCAGCAGATCACCTGATCCGGGTCGTTGGTCGCCATAGCCGAACCCACTCGTACCCATGGGCGTGTCCTACCCAGGCCACCGGCGTGTCACGCAGTCCCGGGCGCACGGGAGCAAGGCACCGGGCCACCGGCGTCTCCGCCGCACCTCCCGCAGCGCCTCCCGCAGCCGAGCGCGGACGACCCGGCGATCGATGGCCCGCGGGCCGAGCACCATGATCCATGCGATACCCAACGCCCACAGGCCGGCGAGGGCACCGAAGGCAAAAACGTTGAATGCTCCGATCACCGCGAAGCCGACGAGCAGCAGAACGCTCGCGGCGAGCCCGCCGCCCACGGGTGTCTCCGTACCCCGCCGGCTACGGCGTCATACCGACTACTTCATGATGCTGGTCATATTATGGATCATCGGACGGATTCAGTGACGCCGTGACTCCACGTGGGGAGGGCCGGGTCGCAGTACCCGCCACAGCGCGCCCAACGAGGTGAACTGGATGTCGGGCGGCGCACCGGCGACCTCGTCAACCACCCGGTCCGGGGCGTGCTGATGACGCAGATGATCCATGATCTCGTCACGGTTGGCGGGGAAGACCGCCCGGCCGAGCCAGCGGGCGAGCTCGGAGCGTTCCTCGACGTCCACCGGCGTCATCCCGGCCGGCACACCGACCCGCGACCCAGCGGCATTCAGGTTCTGCGGGCCACCGGTCGCTTCCTCGGGGAACGGTTCAGCGGAGCGCCATTCCTCCGCCCGCGTGTCCCGCCCGGCCCGCACAAGCCCCTCGACCTCGTGCGCCAAGATGTCGTCGCGCACGGGGCCGTGCTTGGTGCTTCCGCGATCCACTGCCATGTTCTCGTTCCTTTCCGCTGTTTCAGTGGTGCGCGCTGACGGACGAAGCAAACCCGCGATCGGGCCACCCGGCATCTCCGGTCAGCAGATGTTCACGGCCAGCGATGAGCGGGAACACCAGCATCCATGGTGCGGATACCCCACAACGTGTTGGTCAGACCCGCCGAACGCCTGGAGCGGGCCGAAGCTCTCGACCCAGTGGCAGTGAAGATCCGTGACATGGTCCGCCGCTCCCTGCGCGACGGGACCATCCGGGACACCCTGCACGGCGTGCCGCTCGGCCACCCGCTGCATCCAGCGCTCGCTGCGCTCCCCATCGGAACCTGGATCTCCGCGGGGATCGTGGACCTGCTCGCGGGACGTCACGAGGGGTCCGAACGGGCGGCCCGGGTACTGATCGCCACGGGGTTGCTCGCGGCGGTCTCGGCCGCCGCCAGCGGCCTCGCCGACTACTCCGAGCTGCATGAGCGCCAGCTGCGGGTCGGGGTGGCGCACGCCGCGACGAACAGTCTGGCGGCCTGCTGCTACGCCGCCTCGCTCGGCATCCGATGGCGTGGCAACGGCCGCCTCGGCCGTCGTCTCGCGCTGCTCGGCCTCGCCACGGCCAGCACGTCGGCCTACCTCGGCGGTCATCTGGCCTACCGGCAGGCGTCGGGAGTCAACCACACCGAGGAGGTACCACACCTGCTGCCGCCCGGTTGGCATCCGCTCGCCCTTCTGGACGAACTGGCGGACGGCCGACCCGAGGCGCGGCTGTTGCGGGATGTGCCGGTCGTCCTCCTCCGGAAGGGAGACCACGTCGACGTACTGGCCAGCCGGTGCAGCCACCTGTCCGGACCACTGCACAAGGGAGAGATCATCCGAAGGGACGGCTTCACCTGCCTGCGCTGTCCCTGGCACGGCAGCACCTTCCGGGTGACGGACGGCGCGGTGGTGCATGGTCCCGCGACCGCGCCCCAGCCGCGGTTCGATGTGTGGATCTCCGATGGTGAGGTCCGGGTACGGCTGCCTGGGGCGGGATAGCTACCGCGGAATAGCTAACTGGGGCGGGACAGCGTCGAGGGGCTGTCCGCCGCGGAGCGGGGTGTCCCGGCTGGCGGGACGGTTGGCGGGACGGCTGGCGGGACGCCGTCCCGGACGGCGGCACCAGCCGAGCGCTGTAGGCCCGCGCGGTCCGAGCCCGGGCGCCCGGTGGTGGCCATCTCGCCCACCCCGTAAAGCGCATAGGCTTTCCTGATCACCGGCCGGGCCACGTTACGGACCGGCACCCCACCGGCCGTCATCCCGTGCTCCGAACCGGCATGGGCGTGACCGTGCAGCGCAAGGCAGGCGGCCCCCGCGTCCACTGCCTCGGCAAGGTGGTAGCTGCCGAGAAAAGGGAAGATCTCGGTTCGCTCGCCGATGAGCGTGTCCGGTACCGGAGCATAGTGCATCAAAGCCACGCGGATTTCGCAATCCAGACTTTCCAGCGCACCGCGCAGCCGGGATCCGGCGTCCTTCGTGTGCCGGATGAACGCCTTCATCAGTGGTTCGCCGAAGTCGCTTCCGCTGGCCCCGGCGAACCCCCCGCCAAATCCCTTGACGCCGGCGATTCCGAGACGGCGGCCGTCGATGTCGAGGACCGTGCCGCCGCCTTCGAGGACGGTCACGCCAGCATCGGCCAGCATTTCGATGATCTCGTTCTCGGCACCGCCGTGGTAGTCGTGATTACCCAGGACGGCGACGACGGGCACCTCGGCGTCCGCCACCTCGGCCGCGACGATCTCGGCCTCGGCCGGCAGCCCCCGCTGGGTGAGATCACCGGCCAGCAGCAGCACGTCCGCCCGACCGGCGAGTCCACGCAGCAGCGGTGCGAAGGTTCCGCGGCTGTCCACGCCCAGGTGGATGTCGCCGACCGCGGCAATTCTGATCATGAGATGGTCTCCACGTTCGGCGGCGCCTCGGTCGGCATCCCCCGATCCGCGATGGTGACCTCGTTACTCACCAGGCGTCCGGGAAGCGCCTCGGCGAGCACATCCGCGACGGCCCGGCGGCGGGCGTCCGTGGCGACCTCGCCCTCGACCAGGATCTGCTGGCCATCCACCACCACCTCCAGCCCGAGCTCGGCCACCCTTGGATCCTCGGCGAGGCGTTCGTGCAGGTCACCGGCAAGATACTCATCGGCCTCGGTGAGGTTCAGTGCCCCGTACCCGGCGGTGTCGGCGATCCGCTTCGCGGTCCCGGCCTGCACCGCCGCACCCACTGGCACCAACGGACCGTGCGGACGTGAACCCGTGGGGCTGCCCCCGGCCGACGGGGCACCTTCGGTAGACGGAGCACCTTCGGCCGACACCGCACGACCGGCTGCCGGGATCAGGTTGAGCCGGGTGGCCACGAGCAGGGCCGCCTCGGCGAAGGGGGAGGTGGCCGTCGCGCGACGCACCTGATCCCAGTCGACCTGCTCCCGCATCGCTCTGATCATCGGTATCACGCGAGCGAGGTCACAGTACCGTTCCTCCAGGGCCAACAGAGTCATCTCGAACCAGTCGGTGGCATCCAGCACGGGCATGCGCACCGAGTCCACCGACATCTCGCTGGACCGCTCCAGCGTTTGCCGGGTCACCGCCCGACCCACCGGATGGTGGATGAGATCGACCAGCACCTCGCCGTCGAACACCTTGGTGAGCCAGTCCTCGGGTGAGTCGACCGGGCGCAGGCCGGCGTTCGCAAGCACCTCGACCGCCCGCGGCACGTCGTCCTCGCGCAGCATGAAATCGACGTCGTGGACCGGCTCGGGGCCGCCCCGGGCCCAGCAGGCGTAGCTGCCCCCGAGAGCGAACGGGATGCCCGCCTCCTTCAGGGTCACAGCCACGCGTTTCAGACTCTCCCGCAGGCCTCTGGGCGCATCCTCCATACCGCTGCCCGTACCCGCGGGAACCATGTGATGCACCTCGCGTACCCCACCGGAGTCGGGCGGCAGGTGGCTGTCGCGATTGCGACACCTCTAAAGGACTACCTCGAAGCGGTGACAGGACTACTACAGAAGCATGGCGCCGTCCGGCTATCCGTAGTTATAATTTCACTACATGCCATAAGAGTTACCACTTCGACGCTTGATAGACACCTGAATCTCACAGCTTGACGACACCGAGCGTCGACATGAGCGATGATGACCTTCGCGGCAAACCTGTCGCCCGCCTACTTCGACACCGGATTGGAAGCGAACCCTGAACACGCGCACACGATCCGACCAGTTGGCCAGGGCCCTCGGAGGGGAAACAGCCGCACCGGAGAACTCCGGCGAACGCCTCCCTGAACAACGCGCCACTGGGCCGGCCACCCTGACCTCGCGGCCGGCCGCCCCAGGCGGCCACGGCGTGGTCGACCTGTCCAGCCATCCCGGCCAGCTGGCCCGCCGGCTCCAGCAGGTGACCTATCAGCTCTGGACCACCACCGTCTCGACCGAGACGACACCTCCGCAGTTCGTGGTCCTCAACAGCCTGCTCGCTGATCCCGATATTGATCAGCGCACGCTCGGGGAACGAGCCTCCCTGGATCGGTCGACGGTGGCCGATGTGGTGGCGAGGCTCGTGCAGCGTGGGCTCATCCGCCGGGTCCGTGACCCGCGTGATGGCCGGCGCAATGTCCTGCGGCTGACCAAGCGGGGAGAGTCGACCCACGGTCAGGTGGCGGACCGCATCGACCAGATGAACGACAAGCTGCTGGCTCCGCTGTCCGAGGAGGAACAGACCGCTCTGTTGTCGATGTTGTCCCGCATCGTCGACCAGGATAGGCCCCATTAACACGATGCGGGGTCGCTACGTATCGCCCGAGGCCGATGACGGTCGGCATCTTCGGTATCGCCGCCTCTTGACGTCCTCTCCGCCCTGAAGGGTAGAGATTCCCGCCTGCTACGCCGCTGTTCACATCCCGGTCGTGGACGACCCCGCAGGCCGGGCACGTCCACGACCGGACCGCCAGTGGTCTCGGCCCGTCCTTCACCCCGCACGCCGAACAGACCTGCGACAACGCAAACCACCGGTCGACCTTCACCACGGTCCGGCCGTACCGGGCGGCCTTGTACTCCAGCATCCCGACGAACCGCGACCAGCCAGCGTGGGACGGCTCCGCCTAGCATGGCCAGGCATCACCGATCAGAAGCAGCCCGATGCCTGTCTAGATCACGAAGGTGAAATGTGACTTCACAAATCTCTCGTGGGGCATCCACGCCGCGAATCCGGTGAACGTCGCCGGTCTGCTGCTCGCTGCCGGGGCAGGACGGCGGATGGGACGCCCCAAGGCTCTGGTCGAGTTGGGCGGTGTGACGCTGGTCGAGCGGGGTGTCCGCCTGCTCACAGCGGGGGGCTGCCGGCCGGTCGTGGTCGTCACCGGCGCCGCCGCGGACAAGGTGGGCATCGTCGTGCAACGCCTCGCCACCCGCCGGGTCGCCGGGCCGGCGCCCGCGGGCGGGGATGCGCCCGAGATCGGCCTGGAACCCACGGCAGGCCTGGAACCCACGGCAGGCCTGGAACCCACGGCAGGCCTGATACCGGAGGTTCGCCTGGTATCGGCCGCGCGGTGGACCGAGGGTGTCGGCGCGTCGCTGCGGGCCGGTCTCGCAGCCCTGGTCGGCACCGACGCCGACGCCGTGGTTGTCACCCTGGTGGACCAACCTTCCCTCGGCGCGGCGGCGGTGCAACGTCTGATCTCCGCCGCGGCCGACCCGGGGTTGGCCCATCCGGCGATGACCGCCACCTACGGAGGCCTGCCGGCCCATCCCGTCCTGCTGCGCCGCTCGGTCTGGCCCGAGGTGGCGGCTCTCGCGCGCGGCGAGGTCGGCGCCCGGGCGTGGCTGCGGGCCCACCCGGGAGAGGTCACCGGCGTGCCCTGCGACGACACCGGCTCACCCGCCGACGTCAACACCCCCGCCGACGTCAACACCCCCGCCGACCTCGAAACCCCCGCCGACCTCGCCAGCGGCGACACGCACACCCAGCCCAGGTAGAACGCTAAGGACCCATGAGTAGGAACACCGCCGCAACGACGTGAGAAACGGAAGAACAACAGCGAACCCCGGTATTCCAAGAAAGGATGACGCCCAACCGGGCCACCGGCAGTATCGGCGGCACGGGAACCGGCGCGGGGCACAATATCATCACCATCTGAGGCTGGCCGGACACCCGGGGATGGTGTCGGGCGCTGCGCGATGGGCTCGGCGGGAGACGTTAGGCAGACCATCGTGCTGGTGGCGGGTCAGGGACGGACACGACGCTCGCTCGCGGAAAGGACGTCTCCGTGTCCGACGCCCGCCATCGATCCCGCCGCAACAGATTTCGTGGTGGCGCGTCCCATCACGGCGGATCCCGGTATGGCTGGTCCCGGGCCGGTGGCCGCAGCCGCGCCGTCACCGTCGGCCTGGGCATCGTCAGCGGCGCGGCGCTGCTTGTACTGGGCGCGTTGACCGCCATCGGGATCGGGTTCGCGGCCCGCGCCGCCTGGGATGCCGGATCGGCCGGGGAATGCGCGGACGGCGGCGAACGGGCCACCCTGACCATCACCACCGCGCCGGCACTCGCGGCGCCGATCAGCCGGCTCGCCGCCGACTTCGATCGTCAGCGCGCCGGTGCCGAGGGCTCGGCGGGCCCGTGCGTGACCCTCGCCGTGTCGGTGGTAGCCTCCGACCAGGTGCTCGACACACTGTCCCGGCCGGAGTCGCCGGACTCCCCCGGGCCGCCCGACGTCTGGATCCCGGAGTCGGCCGACTGGCTGGAGCTGGGCCAGGAATCGGACCCGGTCACGGCGAAACTGCCGGCGAAGGCCACGACGATCGCGGGATCGCCCGTCGTCATCGCCATGCCGAGACTCATGGCACAGCGCCTCGGTTGGCCCGAGCATCATGTGACCTGGGCCGAACTGGCCGCGGCCGCGGGCGAGGCCGATTTCTGGACCCACCAGGGCGAGCCCCGGTGGGGGGACTTCCGGTTCGCCATGGCCAATCCGGAGCACTCGGCCGCCGCGCTGCGGGCCGTCATCGCAACGGTGGGCGCCGCCCGCGGACTCACCGCGGCCGAGATGACCACCGGCACGTTCGACCAGGATCGCGCGGCCCAGCTCACCGTGCTCCGGCAGGAACGCTCCATCGACCGGCTGCCGGAGTATGATCAGCAACTCTTCGACTCGATGCGCACCGGCGGCACGGAGAACGGCGCGGCCGGATCCGCTCCCTCGGCCTTCCCGGCCCTAGAGGCCGATGTCATCGCCTACAACCGGTCCCTGACAAGCCAGAACGGTAACCGCCCGGCCACGACGCTGGTGGCGTCCTACCCCTCGGACGGGATGTTCACGGCGACGGTGCCGTACATCGTCCTGAAGAAGACGGCGAGCTCGTCGTCCCGGCGGGCCGCGGCGGACGCCTTCGCCGCGTTCCTGCGCGGGGACGCGGGCCGCCTGGCTCTCAGCGGAGCCGGTTTCCGCACACCCACCGAGCTGGCGGGCCACGATGACCCAGGCGGGCTGGCCGGGACGCTGAACGCGACCGACGGGGTGCGCTCCGTCCCGCCGAAGCTGGCGAGCACGGACGCCTCCGACAGCACGCTCGGCACGGCTCGGCGGTTCTTCCGCCATGCCCGTCAGCGTGGTGCCACCCTCGTGGCGCTCGACAGCTCCGGATCGATGGCCGAACCGGTCCCGGGCACCGACCCGTCAAGAACTCGGCTGCAGGCGGCCGTCGAGACCTCCCTGGCCGGCCTGCGCCTGTTCGCACCCGACAGCCAGGTCGGTCTCTGGCGGTTCTCCGGCGAGCAGGGCGCCCAGGGAGTCCAAGGCTACCGGGATCTCGTGCCGATGGCTGCGCTCAACGCACCCGGACGAGGCGGCACCCATCGGGACGAGCTGATCGCCGCGCAGGCCGGGATCGTCCCCGGCGGAGTCACCGATCTGTATGCCACCACGCTCGCGGCCTTCCGCTTCCTGACCCAGCACTACGTCCCCGGCCGGCTCAACCAGGTCGTCATCCTCACCGACGGTCGCGACACGAAGCGGGGTGCGGCCGCGCCGAGCCTGGACAGCCTGATCGAACAGCTGCACGCCGAGTACGACCCGAAGCGGCCGGTCGCCATAATCATGATCGCCTACAGCAACGACGCCGACCTCACCGCGCTGTCGCGCATCGCCGCTGCGACCGCAGGACGCTCCTACCTCCGGCCGGGCCCGAGCCAGGTGGTCGACATCTACCTCGACGCGCTCACCCGCGTCCGCCCCTGAAGCCACGCGCCCCCCTGAAACCGTGCCCCTGAAGCCGCTCAGACGGGAACCCCGGCGGCACGCCGTCTGCCGGCTCGGGTCCGGCGCGGATCGGGACTCGCGGCGTCCGGGAACCTCCGCAGGTATTCGCGTTCGAGCTCCAGCATCCGTGCGGTGTGGGTCTCGAAGGCGTCCTCGCTCCCCGCGATGAAGGCATCGTGCCGGGTACGATGCAGGTGCCGCAGCTCTCGGACGAGGTCGGCGTCGGTCAGCTCCTGCGCGGGAATTCCAGCTGGTCGGTGCATCATGCCCTCGGTCTACCCATTCCGGCGGCGCGATTCCCGGCTGGCGGGAGGACCAGCAGGTTCGGCGGGATCGGAACATCCGGCCCCGGGCTGGGCGGTGGTACCGGATCCGGCGCGGGCTCGGGTGGCGTCGGGCCGGGACCCGGCGGCGGGACCGTGACGGTGACGGGATACGTGGTCTGCATCTGATTGCGGTGCCCGGATGGCGCTCTTCACACACCGGGACGACCAGATGCCCGCTCCTTCTGGTCAGGCACTGGCAGGCACTGGTCGATCTGTGGCTGGCTCGCTACCGTTGCGCACTATGACCGGGCTGGTCGGATCGGCGGCTTCCTCCTGCGACGTCATCCAACGTACCGAGCAACGTATGTCCCGGATGGTCGGCTACGCCCGAGCAGCCTGTGCGACGTTCGTGATCATCCCACTCTTCGGCTGGGCTCGCCTGCGCCACCCGTGGATCGCCGTGCTGATCGTGGCTGCCGCGGCCGTCGAGGCATCCTGGTTCACCTGGCGGGTCTGGCGGCGGCCGGGCCGGCTGTCCCCCCGGTTGGTCCTGGCGGACGTCGCCTTCTGCGTGGCGCTGATGCTCGTCGGGTCCAGAGCCGCGCAACCTGACGAACGCAACAAGATCATGACTGAGCTCGTGCCGTTCAGCCTCGTCGCACCCGCGGGCATCGGCTTCGGCCTCGGGCTGACGCTGCTCGCGGTCGGTGCGGTGGCCGTCCTGATGGCGGCATGGAGCCTGGCCGTGCTGCCGGACGTCTCCCTCAAGCTCGGTTCGGACCTGCTGGGCTTCGCCCTGTGGTACGTCGTCGCCATGCTCATCGCCCGCGAGCTGCGCGCGCTCTCCGCTGCGACCGCGGCCGCCCAGGACGAGGCCGCGGCGGCCGGGCGGCTCGCGATCGAGCAGGAGAAGGAGGCCGAGAGCCTGCGCCAGCGTGAGATCACCCATCGGGAGATCCACGACTACCTGCTCCCCGTCGTCGATCATGTCGCCGCCGGTGGAGTGCCCTCACCGGCACTCGTCCGGGAGGCCCGGCGCGGGGCACAGCGGGCGCGTCGGATCATCATGGATCCACGCGGGATGGACCCGCGGGCCCTGGCCGTCGACGGCACGGCTTCACCGGACTCCACCCAGAACGGCCTCGAGGAGATGATGTCCGCGGTCGTGGACGCCTTCGCCGACGAGGGGCTCGCCCTGGTGCCCTTCGTGTCGATCAAGGGCGAACCGCCCGCGGAGGTCCGCGAGGCACTGGTGGCCGCGACGAGGGAGGCCCTGCGCAACGTGGTCCGACACTCCGCCAGCACCGACGAGGTCCACCTCTTCGTCGAGGGCGACGCGGATTCGGTGCTGGTGGTCGTCCGGGACAGGGGCATGGGGTTCGATCCCGGCTCCGTCCGAGCGGGCGGGGGCATGACCGGAAGCTATTCCGCCCTGCGCCGGTATGGCGGGGAGACCCTGGTGACCGCCTGGCCGGGCGATGGGACGAAGGTGACCTTCCGCTGGCCCGCCGCCGAGCCGACCGGAGCCGGCGCGCCCGGGACCGGCCGATGAGCGTCGATCGCCGGCCGGTCTCGGTGGCGATCATCGACGATCATCCGATCGCCACCGAATCGCTGGCCGCCAGGTTCGCCGGCGCGGGGTTCTCCGTGCTGGCGCCAGCCCCGAGCCTGGAGACCTTCGACCGGGACACCACGCCCGGGATCGTGGTGTGCGACCTGCACCTGCCCGGGGTGTCCGGGGCCGCCGCCGTGGCCGACCTGCATCGACGCGGTCTTCGGGTGCTGGCGACCTCCGGGGTTGCGACACCGGACGAGGTCCTCGACGCGGTCGCCGCGCAGGCTCGCGGCTTCGTCGAGAAGACCGCCCCGGCCCAGCAGTTCGTGGCGGCGGTGACCGCCGTCGCCGGGGGTAGCTTCCACGTCTCCGCCCGCCTCGCCGGGTTTCTGCTGGAGGATGCGCACCGGCGACCGCTGTCCCGGGGCGAGATCGGCCCCGGGGAACGGAACCTGCTGCGCGGACTCGCCCAGGGCGACCTCATTGACGAGCTGCGCGGCGAGTGGGGAATGACCGCCGCCGCCGTGCACGACCTGCTCGATCGAATCTTCGACGCCGCCCGCCGACGGCGCCGCCTGCACCGGCCCTCCCCGCGGGAGGCCGAGGTGATGGTCCTCGTCGGTTGCCGGGGTATGTCCCACCGGGAAGCGGCGCGGGCGATGAACGTCAAGGCCAGTGTCGTCGCCGATTATCTGCGCACGGCGAAGGCGAAGTACGTGGCGAGCCATCCCGACGCCCCGGCGACGATCCCGCCCAGCACCGCGGCCGCCCTCTGGGCCCGCGAGCTCGGATTCGGCTGAGCCTCCTCGATTGAGGCCCCTTGATTTCGAGGGATTGCCCTGCGCCGGCTTCGGTCACACCCTCGTCAGGATGGGCGGGGGAGACGGCGAGGATGAGGGTCATCCGCGGTCCTGTCGTCTCTGGGCGGCTTTCCGCGGGTCGTTCCTGGGACCGGAGGCGCTCCCCGTCGGCATGTGGCGGATCAGATCTCCCGACGTCGCGACGGCCCATCCGGCTGACCAACCGATCCCCGGTGACGGCACGAATCCCGAGGCGGACGGCCGTGAGATCCAGGCGGTGCACCGTGGGCACGCGATCTGGCTGGGTACCCCGGACGCGGATCTGTACCGGCTGGACGACTCGCGGTGGCTGCTGCGCAACAACCGGAGGGCCGCCGCACTCACCCGACGCCTGGTCGCCCGGGCCAGGCCCGTCACGGACGGCACGGCCGGGTCCGCCCACCTGCATCTCGTCACCGGCGATTCGCTCGCGGGCTACCTTCAGATCATCCGGCTCGGACCGGTGGTCGCCCGGCTGCGCACGATCCCGGGCGAGGGGTCCTCGCTACCGCGCACCGTGGCCATTGATCTCGGCAAGCAGGCCGCCGAGCAGGTAGCCGGACTGGCGGCAGCCATGGGCGACCTGCGTCGCGTGCCCTGGCGCCCCAGCCGATGGATTACCCGGACGGATCGGTAACGGCCGGAGATCATCCGCTTTCCCCCGATGATTGAGGGATGGTGTCGGCCCATCGGAACTACCAGGATCGAGGGCAGGGACCGCGCCGGTGCGACGGGTTCGGGCCGGATCGTCGGGGGAGCGAGATGGCTTGGTGCCGAATCGGGGGCGCACCGGCGTGATTCCGCGGACTGTCGATCGTCGGGGAAGGTCGGCAGTCCGCCTGTTCATGCCGACAAGCGCCGGCCGCCGTTGTCCGCACCGGTGAAAGCCGCCACGGGGGGCAACCGGTCACAAACATTCGGTCCCGGCGTTCGCCCCACTGATGAGGGTGTCGCTGGTGGCTTTGTCGACATCGCTACGATCTGCCCACTGGAAACGTGGACAGGGGGTGCTGTGGGCGAGCCGATCCTCGCCATCGACTACGGCACCTGCAGTGCCTCGGCCGCCTTGGCCGTCGACGGTCGCATCGAACCGGTGAAGGAGCCCGCGAGCGGCTCGGCGAGCTGGCCCGCGTCGGTCTTCGTGGATGGCGGTAGCCTGATCGTCGGCACGCTCGCCGAGCGGCGCAAGCGGATCTGGCCCGCGGCATACCGCGGCGAGGTCAAGCGCGATCTGGCCCGGGACAGCGCCG
>NZ_CDWWXB010000027.1:22388-25515 GCF_977971855.1 Frankia sp. CoWAU3
CCGGCCCGCTGCGCCGGACGATGATCGCCGCGGCGGAGGCCGCCGGGTTCGTCGACGTGGACCTGCTCGCCGAGCCGGTCGCGGCGGCCTGGTCGCCGGTGGTCGGCGCCGCGCCCGAGCCCGGCTCGCTCATGCTCGTGTACGACCTGGGCGGCGGGACGTTCGAGGGGGCGCTGGTCGCGGTCGGTGAGGACGGCCGGCACGAGATGCTCTCCCACTCGGCTCTGCACGACTGCGGCGGCCGCGAACTCGACCAGATTCTGTTCGACGAGATCCTGGGGTTGTACGGGCCGGGGCTGGAACCGCTACTGAATCCGCCCGGGATCGGCGAGACGTTCCAGACCACGGCCAACCGGACCCGCCACGAGTTGCTCGACTTCGCCCGGGCAGTGAAACATCAACTCTCCGACATCGCCGTGGTGGAGGATGTTTTCAGCCCGGCCGGCCTGCTGGTCAGCATGCAGCGTGACCGGTTCGCCCAGCTCGCCTCCCCCATCCTGGCCCGCACGATGGCCTGCTGCCAGCACTTGCTGAAGTCTTCCGGTTACGGACCGGACAAGCTGAGTGGGGTGCTCCTCGTCGGGGGCAGCTCCCGGATCCCGGTCGTCACCGACATCCTCGAAGGTCGGCTCGGGGTCGGCACCGACTGGCCGGGGCAGCAGATCTACCTCCCCGCCGATCCCGAGCTCGCCGTGGTGCTCGGCGCCGCAGCCTGGGCAAGCTCGGTCTCCACCCGCCGGACCACCGCGGCGCGCCCGAATCCGGTCCTGCAACCGGCTCGCTGGGACATCCCCGGCGGGCGGGCGACGATGGTGCGCTGGCTCGTCGAGCCCGGGGAGCGCTTCGACGCGAGCGCCGTGCTGGCGCGGGTCCGCCTCACCGACGGTTCCCTGTTCGACCTGGCCGCCGAGGCGCCGGGTAGCCTCATCCACACCCACGCGGCACCCGGCACTCCGGTCCGCGACGCCGACTGGTTGGCGACCACACTTCCGTCCGGGCCGGTGCCGATGGGATCGGCGGTGCCGGCGGACCTGCGCGGCTTCGAGCGCAGCAACCGCCCGTCCCACCACGTCGAGGTCACCGCGCGGGCCACCCTCAAGGGACACGAACGCGACGTCACCTCCGCGGCTTTCTCCCCGGACGGCAAGCTGCTCGCCACCACCAGCAAGGACGGCACCCGGCTGTGGGACGTCGCCATCGGCCGAACGTCGGTCACACTCAGCGGGCGCAAGAGCCTGGTCGTGCACGGCTGCGCCTTCTCCCCGGACGGCAAGCTGCTCGCCACCACCGGCAGCGACAAGACGGCCCGCATCTGGGACGTTGACGCCGCCCGCCAGACGGTGACCCTGACCGGGCACCGGGGACCCGTGTACGGCTGCGCCTTCTCCCCGGACGGCAGCCTGCTCGCCACCACCAGTACCGACCGCACCGTCCGGCTGTGGGGTTCGTCGACCGGGAAAAACCTTGCCACCCTCAACGGCCATCGCGGCTCGGTCTACGGCTGCGCCTTCTCCCCCGACGGCCGGCTGCTGGTCACCGCCGGCGCGGAGTCCACCCTGCTGTGGGACGTCACGGTTGGCGAGATCATCATGAGCCTGCCGGGGCACACGAACTTCGCCGGCGGATGCGCCTTCTCCCCCGACGGCCGGCTGCTCGCGACGAGCGGCAACGAGGGCACCCGGCTCACCGACGCCTCCAGCGGCACCACCGTGCTCACTCTGCCGGGTTCGGCGCAGAGCTGCGCCTTCTCCCCGGACGGCCACCTGCTGGCGACGGCGAGCACCGACGACACCGCGCAACTGTGGGACGTCGCGACCGGGTCCGCGATCGCCACCCTCACCGGGCACAGCAGCACGGTGATGAGCTGCGCGTTCGCCCCCTACGGCCTCCTGCTCGCCACCACCAGTACCGACATGACCGCTCGGCTCTGGGACATCGTCTACATCCCCTGACGCTCCGGCCGTCCCGGCAGGCACAGCCGCCGCCCGGAGATCCTGGAACTCCCGGAGATCAGGTCGGAAAGACCGCGCCGTCCCGTGGCGGGCACTGCAGGCCGAGGTCGTCCAGCACCGCCTCGGGCGCGACGCCACACCCGACCTCGTAGGTACCGAGCTGGACCAGTTCCCACCCGGAGCCCGTGTGATGCAGTACACCCTCGGCCCGGTCGAGATCGGCCACGGTCGGGCGCAGCTCGGTCAGTGCCCAGCTCGGGTCGCTGGCGGCCAGGGTGGTTCCGGTGACCTCGTAGTTCTGCGGCGGAACATTCGCGGTGAACGAGCTCGTCCGGACCGCCTCGGCAATCGCGTCCGCATCCCCGGCCGACGGCGGGAAGGTGCCTGCGCCGCGAGCCACGGCAGCGACGACGCGGCTGGTTTCCCCGGGAACCGACGCCACTGAGGGCGATCTGGAACAGGCAAACGCCGTACCCACGGTCACGACTCCCACGGTGACCAGAGTTGCGGTGGGCAGTACCACCCGGCGCACGATACGGGGACGGTTACCGCGGACGGCGGACCGAGGACGACTGTGGCGAGCCATGCTGTGCACCTACCCAGTTTGCGCAGGTGAACCCCCTGAAGGGGGATACTCCGACGGTCAACCCGACGACAGATCACATTGTGATCCCATTGAGATTCACCCATCCCTCACTACTCTCGCCCTCATTGGTCTCACCAAGATAAAATCTTGGCAAAATGTGGTGCAATGCCTGGTCGAGCGTGGTGTCCGTCCCATCGGAGCCGTCCGGCCCGCCACCCCGGGAGAGGCTGCCATTCGAGGGGGTCCCGGTTGTCTCGTCGATGGACATCGCGGCGAGTGGCACGCCTACGATTCCGCGGCCCCGCCGGGCATTCACAGGCCCGGCATTCACAGCAGGCTCACAGCAAGACCTCAGGTAACAGCCAGCCAAGGAGGCGAAGCTGACACCATGCAATCGGTGCGGGTCCTCGTGGTGGACGACGAGACAACACTGGCGGAGCTGCTGTCGATGGCGCTGCGCTACGAGGGGTGGGAAGTGCGCAGCGCCGCGGATGGTCGCGGAGCGCTGCGGCTCGCCCGCGACTTCCGGCCGGACGCGGTCGTTCTCGATATCATGCTGCCCGACATGGACGGCTTGGAGGTGCTTCGG
>NZ_CDWWXB010000027.1:25697-27960 GCF_977971855.1 Frankia sp. CoWAU3
GGCGGCGACGACTACGTCACGAAGCCGTTCAGTCTCGAGGAGCTCGTCGCGCGGCTGCGCGGACTGATGCGCCGCGCCGCGCGCACCACCGAGGCGTTGCAGGGCGCCCGGCTCGTCGTCGGCGACCTCACGATGGACGAGGAGAGCCGGGAGGTGCAGCGCGCCGGCCAGCCGGTGCACCTCACCGCCACCGAGTTCGAGCTGCTGCGCTTCTTCATGCGCAACCCACGCCGGGTGCTCAGCAAGGCCCAGATCCTCGACCGGGTCTGGAACTACGACTTCGGCGGCCAGGCGAACGTCGTCGAGCTCTACGTCTCGTACCTGCGCAAGAAGATCGACGCCGGCCGCCCCCCGATGATCCACACGATGCGCGGGGCCGGGTACGTCCTGCGGCCGGCCGATCCGGCGCTGGCACCGAGGACCTCCGCCGCCCCGTCATCGAGGGGCACCTCGCCGGGCCCGGCATGAGCTCCCCGGCTCACCGGGTCCGGATCGTGCCGGTCGCGCCCTCGCGCTGGTCACTGCGCACCCGGCTGCTCGCCCTCCTGATGCTCCTGCTGGCGACCGTCTCGCTGGTGATCGTGTTCGTCACCGCCGTCGCGCTGCGAGGTGTCCTCGTCGACCAGCTCGACAGGCGGCTGCGGGAGGCCAGCGGGCGATGGGACCGGCCGGAACCCACCTTTCTCCAGAACCTCCCGTCCTTCCCGGCCCTGCCGGCCCTCCCGGCCCCGGCCGCCACCGACTCCGCTGCCGCCACCGACTCCGCTGCCGCCGACCAGCCGTCCAGCCTCAGCCCGCAGCAGCTGCGGGTTCGCCGGTTCTTCCGTGGACCGGTCGATCCGGGAACGCTGGGAGCCGTCGTGGGCGAGGATGGAACCTACGGGGCCTTCATCGATACCGCCGGCGGGGGGAAGGAGCTGACCACCGCCGAGACCGCCGTCGTCGCGGGCATTCCCGCCTACCTGCGGCCGTATACCCGGGCGTTCGGCGATCAGGGTGACTATCGGCTCCTCGCGAGGACCACCCATGACGATATGATCGTCGTCACCGGGCTGCCGATGAAACAGGTGAACGCGACCCTCACCAGGATGACAATGATCGCTGGGGTGGTGGCGCTGGTGGGGGTCGCGGCCGCCGCGATCGCCGGCACGGCGATCGTCCGCGTCACGCTGCGACCGCTGCGGCGGGTCGCCGCGACGGCCTCCCGGGTCGCCGAGCTACCCCTCGACCGGGGTGAGGTGGCCCTGTCGGTGCGGGTGCCGCAGGTCGACACCGACCCGCGCACAGAGGTCGGCCAGGTCGGGGCGGCGCTCAACCGGATGCTCGGCCACATCGGTGCCGCGCTGGCCGCCCGCCACGCAAGCGAGATGCGGATGCGCCAGTTCCTCGCCGACGTCAGCCACGAACTGCGCACTCCGCTCGCGGCGATCAGCGGGTACGCCGAACTGACCCGCCGGACCCGCGAGCACGTCCCCGCGGACGTCACCTACGCGATGAGCCGGGTCGAGTCCGAAAGCGCGCGGATGACGGCGCTGGTCTCCGACCTGCTGCTGCTCGCCCGGCTCGACTCCGGTCGGGACCTGGTCCGGGAACCGGTGGACGTCTCCCGGCTGATCGTCAACGCGGTCAACGACGCGCACGTGGCTGCCCCGGGCCACCGCTTCGCTCTCGACCTGCCCGAGGAGCCGGTCACGGTCACCGGGGACCCGGCCCGCCTGCACCAGGTTCTCGCGAACCTGCTGGCCAACGCCCGCACCCACGCGCCGCCTGGCACCCAGGTCACGGCGAGCCTGACCGTGAGCGGCCCCACGGCGATCCTCGCGGTCGTGGACGACGGCCCGGGCATCCCCCCGGATCTGCTCCCCGAGGTCTTCCAACGCTTCGCGCGCGGCGACAGCTCGCGGTCCCGCGCCGCCGGTAGCACCGGGCTGGGGCTCGCCATCGTCGCCGCCGTCGTCGAGGCACATCACGGGCACGTGCGGGCCACGAGCGAGCCGGGACGCACCGCCTTCATGGTCGAGCTGCCCCGATGCCTCCCTCCCTCGGAGACGGTCCCGTCCGAGCCTGCCCGCCTGACCAACCCGACGCACCCCGACCGAGCTTCACAGCCTGCGCACAGGTAGATCACAAGAAGCCGAAAGGTCCGCGGTCGACAGTGATCCCCATGTCGCCCATACTCACCGACCCGGTGCCCCTCTCCGGAGGCGGTCGGGCCCCTGGACATCGGCGGCGCATGCCGTGGACCAGGGACCAGCCCCCCACG
>NZ_CDWWXB010000028.1:0-11140 GCF_977971855.1 Frankia sp. CoWAU3
GTATAGCGCGGGGAGTCCGGGGCGACGACCTCAGACGCGGCGGATCGTGAAGTCACGGCCGGGGGGGATGAAGCGATGGTCGCGATGGGCGGTGGCGTGGTCTGCTGCGCGGTGACATCGTTCGGCCCGGGGGTCGAGCCGCCGGAGGTCAGCCCGACGGTCAGGGCGATGGCCGCGCCCATCACGAGCATGGCCGCTCCGGCCACGACCGCGATCGTCCGCTGCCGACGCCGCTGGGGGTCGCCCGGTCCGCGACCGTGTCCGTCGTGGCGGGCAGGCTCGGCGCGGCGCCGAGCCTCGCCGAGGGGCAACAGTCCGGCGGCGTGATTGTCGTCGTCGAACAGATCCA
This sequence comes from Frankia sp. CoWAU3, assembly GCF_977971855.1. Taxonomy (NCBI): domain Bacteria; kingdom Bacillati; phylum Actinomycetota; class Actinomycetes; order Frankiales; family Frankiaceae; genus Frankia; species Frankia sp. CoWAU3. The sequence continues at coordinate 350 of NZ_CDWWXB010000028.1, forward strand.
GGTCGGAGGTCGCCGACACGGGGGTGACCGCGCCGATGCGGGTCACGTCGTCGTCCACCGAAGGCCCCGCCACGCTGTTGAGCCCGATGCTGGTCGGCGCGTCGTGGTCGGGGTCGGGCCGCGTCCGGCCGGGCGGTGCTGCGCGGTTCTGCGGCGTGGTCCGATCCGGCGGGATCACGCGGTTCGATGGGCCGGTGCGGTCGGGTTCCCTGCGACCGGTGCGCGACCCGGCAGCGCCCGCGGCCGCCACGGCGGCCCCGCCAAGGGGGTTGAGCAGGGGATCCACGGTGACGTCGCGGTCAGCGGGGACGGGCGGCGTGGCGGCGGACGCCGGGCGGTTCGTCAGGCGGTTCCCCGGGCCCGGGACAGCCCCCTGGTCTCCCCCGGCCGCCGAAGCTGCCTCGCCCGCCTGGACTCCCGCGGTCCCGGCGACACCGCCGCTCGACCCCGACCGGGAATCCGCGGCCGGTCCGGCGCCTGCTGCCGGCTCGGCCGGGTCGTCGAGGTTCTCCAGGCCGACGTCGACGGAACTCGCGTCCGTCTCCTCGTCAGTCCGAGGACGGGCGTGCATGACCGAAGCCGGTACCGGATTCGCATTGCGCGCGATCGGGATCAGCCGCCGGCGGATCTCCGTGACGTCGGGCCGCTCCTCGGCCGGCCGGTTCATCAGGTCACTGAGCAGGTTGCGCAACGGACCGGCTAGCCGGAAGGCCCGCCGGCGGCCCTCGACCACGGCGGTCAGTACGGCGTAGGTCTCCGGGCCCTCGAACGGCGGCTGACCCTCGACGGCCGAGTACAGCGTCGCGCCGAGCCCCCACAGGTCGCTCGCGGGAGTACCGGAGGAGCCCCGGACCCGCTCGGGAGCGATGTAGGCCGGGGAGCCGACCAGGGCCCCAGTGCCGGTCAGGGTCACGTCGCCCTCGGTCGCGGCGATGCCGAAGTCGGTGAGCCGCACCCGGCCGTCCCGCCCGAGCAGGACGTTCCCGGGCTTGACGTCGCGGTGGAGCACGCCCGCCGAATGAGCCGCGGCGAGCGCGTCGGTCAGCGCCAGCCCGATCGCGGCGACCTGGTCGAAAGGCAGCGGGCCCTGGTTGCGGATCACATCGCCGAGGCTGTCCGCGTCGACGAGTTCCATGATGATCCAGTGCCGCTGATGTTCCTCGACCACGTCGTACACCGAGACGATGGCGGGACTGTGCAGCCTGGCCAGGGCGCGGGCCTCGCGAAGAACCCGGGCCCGAATCGCGTCGCGCTCGTTCTGCGCGCCGGCCATCGGCACGAGGATCTCTTTGATGGCGACCGGACGCTGGAGTAGTTCGTCCTCACCGCGCCAGACGACACCGGCTCCACCACGCCCGATGGGCGCGTCGAGCCGGTAGCGTTGCGCTACGTAGCGAGGTGTGCCGTGCCGGGAGGTGTCCGGGGGCACGCTTGCCGATTTAGCCATCGTGTCAAGTCTGACAGATGGACTGATGCGCGCGCCGGACGGCCCGCATCTTTCCGAACACTACGGGCACCGCAAATCCATCGATGGCCGACATCACGGACCGGGCCGGAAGGTGGCGAACAGCTGGCGCATCAACGGTTGATCCTGCAGCCACAGATCCTCCCTGGTATGCCAGTACAGGGCATATCCGTGGCCGTTGCGAATTGCACCCCGGTTGAGCACATGCACCATGACCCCGTCCGACCCGCGGTACCCGAACTCCCAGTCGGCCTGGTTGGTGCCATCCCCACCATCGCTGGGAGCCAGCCGTATCTGCCGATAATCCCGCACGCTCTGCCGGAAGCCGGCCTCGTTGCGTTGCCAGTCGCCGATGGCAGAGGTGTTTGCTTGCCTGACGCTACCGACACGTAGGAAGGACCGGGTAGCCGGGTCCACGAAGTCGACGTTTCCGGGTCCGCCGGGCCCCTCACGGCGCTGCCAGGCCGAGGGGTACGCCACGGACCAGCCGGCGGTGGGATCGACGTAGGACACCCAGCCAGGCGGGCCCGCGACCGGGGTGGTTTCCCGGGCGACGGGGTCCCCGGCCGCCGCCGGATCCGCCAGGGCCGACCCGCCGGCTCCGGTCGGCGCCGAGATGCCGCCGGTCTGGTTGGCCGAGGTGTCGCGGCTCCTGTCGTCCGGGCCCCCTGTCACCACGATCACGATGCCAATGATCGCGGCGGCGACCAGCGCCACGAGCGTCGCCACGGCGATGGTCACGCGGCGTCGATCACCGGCGCCGGGGTCGCGTGGCGGATCTTCCGCCGGCCCGATTCCCGCCGGCCCGTCGGGCGCCGGCCGCAGCCGGGCGGTCGACGGCGGGGAGGCCGGTGCGGCAGTGGCGAAGAGATTAGCCAGTTCGACGTCGCCGCCGGTGAGACCGTTGCCGTGCCCTCGGCCGATGAGCCGGGCCCGGGCCGGGATTCCGCCCAGGGCACGCATCCGGTCGATCGAGTGCATGCGCTCCAACGGCCCGGTGGGACGGGACCGAGGTGTCCGCGACGGCGTGGCCTCCTGGCGCGTCTCGGTGTCCTGGCGCGTCTCGGTGTCCTGGCGCGTCTCGGTGTCCTGGCGCGTCTCGGTGTCCTGGCGCGTCTCGGTGTCGTCCTGACGCGTCTCGGCGCCCGGCGTGGTCAGGGCGGCCACCGGTGCCGGGACGGCACTGATCCCGGAGACGGCACTGGTCTCCGACCGGGCCTCGGTCTCCGGGAACCCGGTGACGTCGCCGGAGGGGACGGCTTCGGTGGCCTCCTCGGGAGGTGAGGGGTGGGCGGGTGACGTGGCGAGGACGGTCTCGGCGACCTGTGCCGGTGCGGCGCCGACGGGTGTTTCCGGTGTTTCCGGTGCTCTGGGCGGCACGGGCATCGTGGCTGCGGGGGTCGCGGCCGCGGATGCTGCGGTGGCGGACTCGGCCGGTGTGGTCGGTACGGCCCGTGCGGCCGGGGAGGTGGTACGTGTCGATGAGCGGGGGCGAGTGGGCCGAGAAGGACGCGAGGGCCGGCGGACCGCATCTCGTTCGACCATCTCGCGCAGTCGCCTGCGTACGACGGTGAGCGGTGGTCGGCTCGCCTCGTGCGGGGCCATCAGGTCGTCGATCACCGGTACAAGCGGTCCGGCCAGCCGGAAGGGCTGGCGTCGTCCCTGAACCAGGGCAGCGAGCACCGAAATCGGGTCACCGCCGGTGAAGGGCGGGTAACCTTCGACGGTGGTGAACAGCGTGGCGCCCAGTCCCCACCGGTCACCCGCGGCGCTGCCGGCATCGCCACGGGCGCGTTCCGGCGGCAGGTAGGCGGGGGAGCCCATCACCATCCCGGTGCTGGTCAGCCGGGGATCCCCCTGGCTGACCGCGATGCCGAAGTCGGTCAGCCGGGCCCGGCCGTCCGCGGTCACCAGCACGTTGCTCGGCTTGACGTCGCGGTGCACCACGCCGAGCCGGTGCGCGGCCTCCAGGGCGTAGGCGAGGCTGATGCCGATCCGGCACGTCTCCTCGACCGGCAGCGGTCCGCGATCGTTGATGATCGTGCCGAGGGACCGGCCGTCAACGTATTCCATGATGATCCAGGGCAGCTCGCCATCGTCGATGACGTCGAGGACGGCCACGGCACCGGGATGATGCAGCCGACCGGCGGCGCGCGCCTCGCGCAGGACCCGCTCGCGGGTCAGGCCGCGTTCGTCCGCGTTCGTCCGCGTTCGTCCGCGTTCTCCCCGAGCGGCAGCCGTACTTCCTTGACTGCAACCACGCGCTGGAGCAGCTCGTCGGTGGCCCGGTGCACGACGCCGAATCCGCCGCGTCCGATGACCCCGTCGAGCCGGTACCGTCCCCCGACGAGGGTCACCGCCCTGGCCGAACCCGGATTGTCCGGGGACTCGCCTGCCATCCCGTCGTCCCTTCCGATCGCCGGTGGGGCCCGCGTCCATGGGATCACATCGTGGCCGGATCGTGGGGGGTCGGGCATGCTGGCGACAGCGACCGAACGGACCACGGACATGGGGTGGAGTGTGAACGACAAAGACTGGGAGCGGTTGCGAAACGCTGCTGTCCGTGTCGCACAGAGTGCCTACGCGCCCTACTCGGGTCTGCGGGTTGGTGCTGCCGCACTGGTCGTGGATCTGCCGGACGCCGCCGGACGTACCACCGGTGACGACCCGTGGATCGTCGTCGGCTGCAATGTCGAGAACGCGTCCTACGGCCTCGGGCTGTGCGCCGAATGCGGTCTCGTCTCGGCGCTGCACGTCAGAGGCGGTGGTCGGCTGCTGGCGTTCGCCTGCGTCGACTCCGACGGTGCGCCGTTGGCGCCCTGCGGACGGTGCCGTCAGCTGCTCTACGAGCACGGCGGGCCGGATCTGCTCGTCGCCATGGGCGACGGCGTGCGCACCATCGCGGACCTGCTCCCCGCAGCGTTCGGACCGCACGATCTGCCGGGTGTCGCGTGAGCGGAAGCTTCGACGTCGTCGATCTGATCCGGGCCAAGCGGGACGGTCGACCCGTCGATCCCCGGGCCGTCGACTGGCTCGTCGACGCCTACACCCGGGGCCTGGTTGCCGACGAGCAGATGTCGGCGTACCTGATGGCGGTGGTGTGGCGCGGGATGACTCCCGCCGAGCTGGACCGCTGGACCGCCGCAATGATCGACAGTGGGGAGCGCCTGGATCTGACCGGTGTGGGACGTCCCACCGTCGACAAACACTCCACCGGAGGGGTCGGCGATAAGGTCTCGCTCGTGCTGGTGCCGCTGGTCGCAGCCTGTGGGGCCGCGGTCCCACAGCTCGCCGGGCGGGGGCTCGGTCACACCGGTGGAACGCTGGACAAGATGGAGGCGATCCCCGGCTGGCGGGCGGATCTGTCGGCCACCCGGATGCGTGAGCTCCTCGCCGAGGTGGGTGCGGTGATCGCCGCCGCGGGTGCCGGCCTCGCCCCGGCCGATCGCCGGCTCTACGCGCTGCGGGACGTCACCGGAACCGTCGAGTCGGTCCCGCTCATCGCATCGTCGATCATGAGCAAGAAGATCGCCGAGGGCACGTCGGCGCTGGTCCTGGACGTCAAGGTCGGCTCCGGGGCCTTCATGACGTCGGTGGATGAGGCCCGTGAGCTCGCCCGGACGATGGTCCGGATCGGCGTTGCCGCCGGGGTCCGCACCGAGGCCCTGCTGACCGGGATGGACCATCCCCTCGGCCGGACCGCCGGGCATGCGTTGGAGGTGGCCGAGGCCGTGGAGACCCTCCGTGGTGGTGGGCCGGCGGATCTGGTGGAGGTCACCGTCGCGCTGGCCAGGGTGATGATCGACCTCGTCGCCGCCGAACTCGGCCACCGGTCCGGTGCTCTTCATGATCCCGCGCAGGTGCTGGCTGCCGGGGACGCTTTTGCGGTGTGGCGGGCGATGGTCGCGGCCCAGGGCGGCGATCCGGACGCGCCGCTTCCGGCGGCGAGTCATGTCGAGACCGTCCCCGCGCCGGCGACCGGCTATCTCCACCGCCTGGACGCCCGAGCGGTCGGCCTGGCGGCCTGGCGGCTTGGCGCGGGCCGGGTCCGCAAGGAGGACGCGGTCTCCGCGACGGCGGGCGTGCGGTGGCGGGTGGGAATCGGTGACCCGGTCACGGCCGGCGAGCCGTTGCTGGAACTGCACACCGATGACCCGGCCAGCGTCGAGCGGGCCCGGGAGGCCCTGGCGGGAGCGGTGGAGGTCGCCGCGGCGCCACCCCCGAGCACACCGCTTGTCCTCGATCACATCAGCTGAACCGGTCCCGGCGGTCCGGGTCGTCATCGTGCCGTCGCTGTTCTGTCGTACCCGTGGCCTACCGTCGAGACGATGACGGAGGACATGATGACGAACGACGCACGGTCCCCGGCGATCACGGTCGAGGATATCCGCCAGGTACCGAAGGTACTGCTTCATGATCATCTTGATGGCGGGCTCCGGCCGGCCACGGTGGTAGAGCTCGCCGACGAGACCGGTTACCGCGATCTGCCGACCACGGACGTCCACGCCCTGAGCACCTGGTTCCGTGGCGGCGCGCACAGCGGTTCGCTCGTCCGCTACCTGGAGACGTTCCGGCACACGGTGGGGGTGATGCAGACCCAGGATGCGATCATGCGGGTGGCGCGGGAGTGCGCGGAGGATCTTGCGGCCGACGGCGTCGTCTACGCCGAGGTGCGGTTCGCACCCGAGCTGCACCTCGAGCGCGGGCTGTCCCTGGACGCGGTGGTCGAGGCCGTGCTTGACGGGTTCCGAGCCGGTTCGGCCGGCACACCGCTGCACCTTCGCGCTCTGCTCACCGCGATGCGCCATCAGGCCCGTTCGCTGGAGATCGCGCAGCTCGCGGTCCGGTGGCGCGATGCCGGCGTGGTCGGGTTCGACATCGCGGGCGCCGAGGCGGGTAATCCGCCCACCCGTCACCTGGATGCCTTCCAATACATCCAGCGGGCGAACGGCCACTTCACGATCCATGCGGGCGAGGCGTTCGGCCTGCCGTCGATCTGGGAGGCCGTGCAGTGGTGCAACGCCGATCGGCTGGGGCACGCAGTGCGCATCGTCGATGACATCACGGTCGATCCGGACGGTAGGGCGATCCTCGGTGATCTCGCGAACTACGTGCGCGACGTCCGGGTGCCGCTGGAGATGTGTCCCTCGTCGAACGTGCACACCGGAGCCGCGCCGAGCATCGAGCGGCACCCCATCGGGCTGCTTCGCCGGCTGCAGTTCCGGGTCACGGTCAACACGGACAACAGGCTGATGAGCGGCGTGTCGCTGTCGAGTGAGTTCGCGACCCTCGTGGACGTCAACGGCTACGGCTGGTCCGACATCCGCTGGCTTACCCTCAACGCGATGAAGTCCGCCTTCCTGCCCTTCGACCGGCGGCTCGATTTCATCAACAACGTCATCAAGCCGGGCTATGCGGAGCTCGTCTCCGCGGAGTCAGCCTGATGAGCGGCGGTCCGCCGGGCGCTGAACCCGATCTGCTCGGTAGCGGGATCTCCGGGTCCGGGACGTCCGGGCCGGTGAGGCCCGCCTCGGATGTCCCGGTGAGGCCCGCCTCGGATGTCGTGGTGGGAGCCGATGGTTGCCCGCGATGCCCGTGGGGTCTGTCCACGCCGGAGTACGTCGCCTACCACGACTACGAGTGGGGGCGTCCGGTCAGGGACACGGTCGGTCTGTTCGAGCGGCTGACCCTGGAGGCGTTCCAGTCCGGTCTGTCGTGGTTGACGATCCTGCGCAAGCGGCCGGCGTTCCGGGCGGCGTTCGCCGGATTCGACCCGGCAGCCGTGGCCGCGTTCGGTTCCGCGGATGTCGACCGGTTGCTCGCCGACGCCGGCATCGTCCGAAACCGTCGCAAGATCGAGGCGACGATCGCCAACGCCCGCGCCGTCCTTACGCTCGACCATCCTCTGGAGGAACTGATCTGGTCGTTCCAGCCGGAGCCGACGGGGCGGGCGGCGCCGGCCACCCTTGCCGACGTGCCGGCGAAGACCCCCGAGTCGGTGGCGCTCGCCAAGGGGCTGCGCGCGGCGGGGTTCGTCTTCGTCGGTCCGACCACCGCCTATGCTCTGATGCAGGCCTGCGGGCTCGTTGATGATCATCTGTCTGGCTGCTGGGTGGCCGGGGGCGTGGGCCAGCCGTCAGATCTCGGCTGTGGCCGTCGGCGGCGGTTCAGTCCGTGGCCGTGAACCGGTCGGATGGGCTGGGTGGAGCTCCGGCAGATCATCCGGGGAAGCCGGTCACCTGGGAAAGCCGGCGAGCACATCCGCGGAGGCGGACAGCCCGAGCCGGGTCGCGCCGGCCTCGATCATCTCGATCGCCTTCTCGGTGGTGCGGATGCCGCCCGAGGCTTTGATGCCGAGCCGGCCACCCACGGCCGCCGCCATCGCCCGCACTGCGCGCACGCTGGCCCCGCCGGCCGGGTGGAAACCGGTGGAGGTCTTGACGAACTCGGCGCCGCCGGCCTCCGCTGCCCGGCAGGCGGCGACGATGCTCTCGTCCGGCAGCAGGGCTGTCTCCAGGATGACCTTGAGTACGACGTCCGGCGGCACCGACAGCCGGACCTCGGTGATTTCGGTTTCGATCGCTCGCCAGTTCTCGTCCATCGCGTTGGCGATGTCGATGACCATGTCGATCTCCGTGGCGCCGTCCGCGACCGCCCGCCGCGCCTCCTCGGCCTTGATGACGGTCAGGTGCGTGCCGTGCGGAAAGCCGATGACAGAGGCGACGCCGAAGGCCGGCCTGACCTCACCGCGGTCCCGTCGGGTACTCGCGGCGGCCAGGTAGACATGGGTCGGCGCCACACAGACGGCACCGACACCCAGCTTGGCAGCTTCCCCGCACAGCGCGAGCATCTCCTCGCCGGTGGCGGACGGCTGTAGCAGCGTGTGGTCGACCATCCGGGCCACCTCGGCGCGCCGCAGCGTGGGGCGAGCGCCGGCGGCCGGTCGGGAGGGGGACTTCTCGGGTTCCTCGCCGGGACGGTCCGATCCTGCCGGAGCCGTTGTCATACGTTACATCATTGCCGATCGCCCGGCTTCGCGTACGAGGAGTCCTTCCGTGCAGCTGCACATCGTCGACCATCCCCTCGCGGCCTCGTCGCTGACCGTCCTGCGGGACGAGCGCACGCCCCGCTCCCGGTTCCGGCCCGTCCTGTACGACCTGGCGATGATGCTCGTGTACGAGGCGACCCGTACGCTGCCGACGATGCCGGTCGCCGTCACGACTCCGCTGGCCACGGCCTCCGGGGCGCGGCTGGCCGCGGAGCCGGTCGTCGTCCCGGTGCTGCGGGCCGGGCTCGGCATGCTGCCGGCGGCGCTCAACCTGCTTCCCGACGCCCACACCGCGTTCATCGGGCTCTCCCGCGACGAGACGACCTTCGAACCCACGGTCTACCTGGAGGCGGTGCCCAGCGATCTGGCCGGCCGCCCGGTGCTGCTGCTCGACCCGATGCTCGCCACCGGCGGTTCGGCCCTGCACTGTCTGCGGCTGCTCGCCGACCGCGGGGCGCGGGGCGTCACCGTGGTCTCCGTGGTGGCAGCACCGGAGGGCCTTGCGGCGCTGGAATCCGGTGGCCCTGCGGTCGGCACGGCGGACCTGACCATTGTGACCGCCGTGGTCGACGAGAGATTGAACGAGACGGCCTATATTGTGCCCGGGCTCGGCGACGCGGGTGATCGGATCTTCGGCGAGATGTGATCTCCGTCGCGTCCGTCGAGCAGATTGCCCGCGGCCGTATGCAGGTGGAGCAGGCGTGCCGCGGCCTGGTCCCGAGCTGCGGGCACCGCGTCGACGGCATGCCCCGGCACCGGCTCCACGGTCTCGAGGTACACTTTCAGTTTGGGTTCGGTCCCGCTCGGGCGGAAGATCACCCGGTCCTCGTCGAGGAACAGCATGAGCACGTCAGCGGGTGGCAGAACCGGATGCGCCGCGTCGGCGCGGTCCACGGGGCGTGCGGGTCGAGGGGGGATGCCTCCCGCCGGTGCGTCCCCGTCCCGTCCGCCGGCCAGCAGGTCACGGACTGCGGTGACGGGACGCCCGGCGAGGCTGGTCGGCGGCTGGGCCCGCAGGCGGTGCATCGTCTCGTCGATCTGGGTGACGTCGTCGAAGCGCGCCGAGCGTTGCCCCGTGAGATGGACACCGAGTCGTGCGGACAACTCGTCGAGCAGGTCTGGCAAGGTCCGGCCTCGTCGCTTCGCCCGCGCGGCGACCAGGGCGATGGCGAGGGCGGCGGTGATGCCGTCCTTGTCGCGGACCAGCTCCGGGGCGACGGCGTAGCCGAGTGCCTCCTCGTAGCCGAAGACCAGCCGCGCGTCCGTACGCATGATCCACTTGAATCCGGTCAGCGTCTCGGCGTAAGGAACGCCGACCTCGGCGGCCAGCGCACGCAGACCGGAGGAGCTGACGATGGTGGTCGCCACCGGACCGGGGCGGGAGTGCAGGACATGATCGGCGAGAAGCAGACCGACCTCGTCGCCGCTGAGTAGCCGCCCTCCGACGGCGACGGCGCACCGGTCGGCGTCGGGATCGTTGGCGAGTACCAGATCGGCGTCGATGCGCTCGCCGAGCGCCAGAACCCGGTCCATCGCCCCCGCCTCCTCGGGGTTCGGCCACTGGACTGTCGGAAACTCCGGATCGGGTTCGGCCTGCTCGTGGACGACCTTGGGTGCGGCGAGACCCGCGGCGGTGAACACGGCGCCGAGAACGCCTGCGCCGACACCGTGCAACGGGGTGTACGCAACGGTCAGGGCCGCCGCGTCTGTGGTCACGTCTGTGCGTAGGTTGGTGGCTGTGGCTGTGGCTGTGGCTGTGGCTGCCCGGCCGGCCGTGGCCGCCGCGTGTATGTAGTCGTCGACGACATCCGCATCGAGTCTCCGCCAGGTCTCGGCGAGTGGGATCGCCCGGGCGGGGCCGGCAGCCGCGATCATTCCTTCGATCTCACGGTCCGCCGGAGCCACGAGCTGCGCTCCCCTCGCGGCGTCAGAGGAAGCATCACCCAGGTAGACCTTGTAGCCGTTGTCGGTGGCCGGATTGTGGCTGGCCGTGACCATCACACCGGCGTCCGCGCCCAGCCTGCGCACGGCGAAGGCCAGCACCGGAGTGGGTAGCGGCCTGGGGAGTACCAGCGCCCGCAATCCGGCACCGGCGAACACCCGGGCGCTGTCGAGGGCGAACGCCTCGCTGCGATGCCGGGCGTCGTAGCCGACGACGACGGTCGCCGTCGAGGAATTCGGGGCCGCGGCCGAGCCCGGTGCGGCGTTTATGGAGCTCCCGGCCGTGGCCGGATCCGGCTTCGGTGCCGCCGGTGCTGGTGGTGCTGGTGGTGCCGGT
>NZ_CDWWXB010000028.1:11250-12706 GCF_977971855.1 Frankia sp. CoWAU3
GGCGCGGCGCACCACTGCGGTGTTCATGCCGGCTGGACCGGCGCGCAGTGGCCCGCGCAACCCGGCTGTGCCGAACCGCAGCGGTCCGTGGAAACGTGTGGTCAGTTCCGCGAGCAGCGTGGCATCGTGACCCGCGCCGTCGCGCAGTCGGGCCAGTTCGGCCCGGTCGGCGGGATCCGGATCATCGTTCAGCCAGGCCTCGACCTGCTCGGCGAGCGGGCTGGGCAGGGACGTCGGGCCTGGTCGGGACGTCGGGCCTGGTCGGGACGCGGACGGCATCGCGGTTCCGCCGCGGTCCTACAGCCGGGTGACGATGTCGGCGAGCAGGATACCCAGGCGTTCCGCGGCGGCGGCCCCCGCGGTCAGCACCTCGAGATGATCCAGCGGCTTGCCGCTCATCCCCGCCGCGAGGTTGGTGACCAGGGACAGGGCCAGCACCTCCGCTCCGGCGGCCCGTGCCGCGATCGTCTCGTGCACGGTCGACATGCCGACCAGGTCGGCTCCCAGGAGCCGCAGCATGCGGATCTCCGCGGGTGTCTCGAAGTGCGGACCGGGCAGTCCCGCATACACCCCTTCGGTCAGGGTGGGATCGACCTCGCGGGCAAGCGTCCGTAGCCGGGGGGAATAGGCGTCGGTCAGGTCGGTGAACGCCGGGCCGACCAGGGGCGAGCGGCCGGTCAGGTTCAGATGGTCAGCGACGAGGACGGGCTGGCCGACGTACATGTCCGCGCGCAGACCGCCGGCGGCGTTCGTCAGTATGACGGTCGACGCGCCGGCCGCACAGGCCAGGCGGACCGCGTGGACCACCCGGGACAGGTCATGGCCCTCGTACGGATGCACGCGACCCAGATAGATCAACAGGCGACGGTCGCCGAGCTGGACGGAGCGTGCGGTCGGCTTGTGCCCGGGAACGTCGGTGTTGGAGGGGAAGCCGCCGAGTTGGGTAAACGTGACCTCGGTGACGTCGGTCGCCTGCCGGGACAGTACATCGGCGGCCGGGGGCCAGCCCGATCCCAGCACAATCGCGATGTCGTGCCGGCCGGCTCCGGTCAGCTCGGCCAGGGTGGCGGCCGAGGCCGCCGCATTCGGTTCGTCCGCCTGTGCCCTCACCCGGCGACTGTACGGGGTGCGTGGAGGACACTGACTCCCGTGCCTCTGATACCGTCCCACCGTCGTCTCCCGGCAGTGCCCTTGGAGTCCGGCGAGTTTACCGAGGTCGTGCTGCGCGGTCGGCTCACCGACCCGAGCGGACCCGGACGGTTCACGGCGAAGGTCGAATCCTTCGTCGGACACCGGTTCGGGGCCTCGCGCTGGATCGTGCTGACCGATCGGCGGCTGCTGGTCCTCGCCCCCTTCCCGCGGGAGGGCGACTGGTTCGACGTCGTCTTCGACCGTCGTGAGGTGACGGCGTCCCGAGGCGTCAAGCACGGAGATGTGATCACCGTCGAGCTCACCA